>DTSC01000128.1:0-2893 GCA_012965625.1 Flavobacteriales bacterium
CGATACCATTGCCAAAACAGATCATTTTGTTCTTTCGTGTTTGCCCGATCTAATAATTCAATTTGTGAATGACTTAAGGCCTCATAGTAATTAATATGACCGGATATGTAGTTGCTCCCATCCGAATCTTTTATCGATCCTTTCCAAATCAATTTGCCGCTGGTGGAAGTCAGGCCAAAAACACCGTCAACAAGATAATTTCTTGCGCTCCAGAATAAGGATGGCAATAACATCATGATACAAATTAGAGCCAATTTAACTTTTGAATAAGACCAATTCAAGACAATTAGGATTACGATCACAAACCCTAAACTGGATCGTTGGAGGATCAATATTCCAACAACAGCAATTACCCAAATAAGGTTCCTCCTGGTTTTGTCTCCGCTCCATTTTTCAATCAAATAAAGACTCGCAGTGAATAAACATAAATACAATACAAACGGGTGGGCATTTAGATAGGAATAATTTATTACCGCAGGGTGTAATTGAATAATTAACAATCCAGCCCAGCTGATTAAGAAATAGCTCTTTTGCCTTTTTAATCGATCCAAAAGAGCTCTTATCCACCCCAAAAAACAAAGTGAAGTAGTAAAAACCAATATGGAATGCAACAAGAGGATTGAGGTAACATGATTCCCAAATAAGCTATAGAATAGATAGAGTAGAAAAGGGTAAACAGGAAATGTAAAGGAATGATTTATAGTCCCGTCATTATAGTAATAGAACACTCCTTCGTTTAACAGGTTGTTGGCAATTACATCATCCTCCCAATACTTAATATTTAAATTCAAAAGCCAAAATAACAGCGCCTTTCCTACCGTAAGTATTAGAATCAAATAGATTTGATTTCTACCCAAATATTGGAATATTTTATTGAGCAATATCATCACCGCTTAAAATCACGTTTCCAACCCCGAACGGACCAATAAGGTTTAAATGATATTGATTTCACCATTCTACTCATTGCATTTTTAGATGGGTGCCAACTTGTTCTAAGCAATAAAAATACACTTAAAGGGCCAACAAAGAAACCCTGGCAGTGCTTCGGCGTTTAACGCTGTTTCTCCTCTCCTTGTAAAGGGTTGTAAGAGTCCCTTCCCTCTTTTTTACTATATTTATAATATTCTCCTGGTAAACCGGTAAGCCATTAAAAAGCTCTTACTCATACTCCCCCTCTGCCTTTGGCTCACCCTGGCCTCAGCAGTAAACCTCGACTCCCTCTGGGGTGTGTGGAATGACAAGACACAGCATGATACAATTCGGCTGAAAGCAATGAGAATGATTTCATGGGATGGTTATTTATTCACTAAACCTGATAGCTCTTTTTATTTTGCTCAACTACAATACAACTTTGCTGAAAAATCTGATCATAAAAAATGGATGGCAGATGCTTTAAACACACAAGGGTCCACTTTTTATATCCGGGCTGATTACAATAAGGCAATTGACTATTACTTTAAAAGTATTTCAATTAAAAAAATAATAGAGGATAAAAAAGGAATGGCTAATTCCTATAATAATATAGCATTAATATATAAAAACCAGGGAGATATTGAAAAAGCATTAAAATATTTTAGGCTCAGTTTAGGTATTAGGGAAGAAATAGGAGATAAAAAAGGTATTTGTGGCTCTCTAAATAATTTAGGGGTATTCTATTATGAACAGGGAAACTACACAAAGGCAATTGAGCTTTACAGAAAAACTTTAAAAATTAGAGAAGAACTTAATGACAAAAAAGGTGCTTCAGCAACACTTAACAATATCGGTATCAGCTATAAAGATCAAGGAGACTATGCACAGGCGATTAATTATTTTAAACGCAGTTTAAAAATAAGTGAAGAATTTGGAGATAAATATAAAATTTCAACACACTTAAATAACATTGGATTAACATTAAAGAGTCAAGGTAATTATGCTCAAGGCATTATTTATTACACACGAAGCTTAAAAATAAGTGAAGAATTAGGAGATAAACATGGAATTGCAAATTCATTAGAAAATATAGCAATCATTTATTTTGAACAGAAATATTATGATAAATATTATGATTATTCAATGCGTAGTTTAAAAATCAGAGAAGAGATTGATGACAAGAAGGGTATAATAAATTCTTTACTCAATATTGGTTCTTATTTTACAGAAAAAAAAGAGTATGATTTAGCTATGGATAATTATACAAGGGTATTAAAATTATCTGAAGATGTTGGTTATAGATCTGATATTGCAGGCTCTTTGTTTAAAATTGGAGAGGTCTATTATAAAAAGAAAGAATATAAAATAGCTGAAGATTATTACCACCGTAGTTTAGAAATTTACAAGGAGTTAGATGACAAAATGAATATTGCTATTTCTCAATTTCTGTTAGCTAATCTATTTTATACCCAAAATAATTTTAACAAAGCAATTTTTTATTGTAACAAAGCCCTTGTGAATTCTGAAGGGTTGGGCGCATCAATTAGTTTAAAAAATATTTCAACGTTACTATATAAATGTTACAAGGTGAAGAAGAATTATAAGAATGCACTTAAAATGCATGAACTTTCCCTTGATACTAGAGATACTCTTGAAAGTGTAAGTAATCAAAAAGAGGTAATACGGCAGGAATATAAGTATGCATATGAAAAACAGGCAGCAGTAGACTCGGTAGCAAATGCCAAAGAGCAGGCCATCAAAGAAGAAACCATCAAAAGACAGCAGGTAGAGCTCAGTAGTGAAAAGAAGATGCGCAACACACTGTTCAGTGGGTTGGGCATTATCAGCATCCTTCTCATCTTTGCCATCAACCGCTTTTGGGTCACCCGCAGGCAGAAAAACACCATAGAAGGGCAGAAACAAATCGTAGAAGAGCAGAAGGAGCTTGTGGAAGAGCAGAAAAAAGACCTCACGGACAGCA
>DTSC01000128.1:2928-3940 GCA_012965625.1 Flavobacteriales bacterium
GACCTTAAGGAGGTTTTACCAGATGGATTTGTCCTCTTTCAACCCAAAGACATTGTGAGCGGGGATTTTTACTGGTTGCAGCACCACAAAGACAAGGTCTACTTTGCAGTCTGCGACTGCACCGGGCACGGAGTACCAGGGGCCTTCATGAGCATGATAGGTTCTTCCCTCCTGGATGAGGCCGTAGTGGAGAAAGGCGTTACAAAGCCCAATGAGATCTTCTTTGAGGTGCGAAAGGGGTTTATTGATGCCCTCAAGCAAACGGGGGGCCTGGCTTCACAAAAAGACGGCATGGATGCAGTGCTTTGCAGCTGGAACAAGAACGGCAATTTGGAGTATGCCCTTGCCTACAACCCTTTGCTGCTCATACGCAAGGGGGAGCTGATAGAGACCAAGGCCGACAAGCAGCCCGTGGGTTTTCATACACTGGAGCAAAAGCCCTTTACCCATCACGAGCTGAAGCTGGAGAAAGGAGATACAGTCTACATCTTCTCAGATGGCTACTCCGACCAATTCGGAGGGCCAAAGAATAAGAAGTTCATGCTGAAGAACTTTAAAAAGCTGCTGCTTTCCATCCAGGACAAGACCATGAACGAGCAGAAAACCATCCTGGAAACCACCATGGCTGAATGGAAAGGAGATACCGAGCAGATCGATGACATCCTGGTGATGGGGGTTAGGTTTTGAGCGATACTCCCCAAAAGGTTATTAAGGAATAAGATGAAAAGGCTGCAACTCACCCTTGCCCCTCCAAATTACCTGGGATATTCCCGGCAAAGGGCTGCATTTTATTCAATATTCTCCTGAAATATCAATTCGCGGGTATCGAGATCCAGTGCGGCCAGGTATCCCATTCCTTCAGTTCCTGTAAAGACACAGCCCGTATCGAGGTTTATCCCGTTTGACTGGTTATTAACGCTTTCAACAAGCTCTTCCCTGGTAATGGGCGTATGGCCGTGGACAACAATCCTTCCCTGAAGCTCCTCTGCGTTATCCGGATATGTTACACAAC
>DTSC01000129.1 GCA_012965625.1 Flavobacteriales bacterium
GAATATTACAGACACCATTGAACAATTGCCGGGCTACTTCAGCAGCGAATCCCCAAACAGGCTGGAGGCCCTGGTTGCTTCAGTTACTGGAAACCCGGTTATAATGGAGCATTGCACAACCTCTCAACCAACCCTTTTCGTGAAATTGCTCAAGCACAACAGGGCCATTTCCTCCTATGTTGTATTGGCTGAAAGGAAAGAGCAGCTGACCGCCAGGATTCCTCAAAAAACCAGATACAGGGAGATGCTCCTTTTGCTGAACTGCGTTATTCTGATACGTGTGGATTTTGACAACATTGACCTCAACAACGTATTCCTTTGCTCGGGAAATGAAGATGCCATCACTAAAAATGCAGATTATCGTAAAACCTATCGCAAGACCATGGGTGCAATCAGGAGTACGCTGCTGTCATGTGTAGAAAAAAAATCTGATAAAAATGGCAAGATCCTCTTGCTGTGCCATTCAGCCTACGGATTTTATACCCTGAGCCATTCACTGGAAGATACACCTGTTGAACTGGATGAATATTACAACGACGACCTACTTCCTTTTGACAGGCAGTTGAAGGTTGCGCTGGAGAAAGAAAACGGCAAGGGCATTGTATTCCTGCATGGAGAGCCGGGGACAGGAAAGACCAGCTACATCAGGCACCTTCTGGCCCAGACCAGGAAAAAGGCCATCTACATCCCCTCTAACCTGGCGCCCCAGCTGTCCAGTCCGGAATTCCTGGAATTCATGTCAACCATGAAGAACACGATCATCATCATTGAGGATGCCGAGAGCATCATTTCCAGCCGCAACAACGGAAGGAACGATGCAGTATCCAACCTCCTGAACCTTTCTGACGGACTGCTTTCCGATTGCCTGAACCTTCAGTTTATCTGCACCTTTAACATCCCTTTATGCAAGGTGGACAGCGCCTTTTTAAGGCCAGGTAGGCTGATCGGTTCCTTTGAATTCAAATCTCTGGAACAAAAAAAAGCAAGCAAGCTGGTTGACAGGCACAAGCTGGCAAAAGCGGTAGATGGGCCCATGACGCTTTCTGAAATATTTACTTTAAACTTGAATAGCGATACTGCTCTGAACGGAAAGGCCAGGAGGATTGGGTTTGGGTGCCAGCAATAATAGAATCCAGAAAACCATGAAAGTAGAATTTGATAAAGCCAGTCAATCGCCTCTGGAGAAGGACAAAGCCATAAATTATGCAATAACACTAATATATATTCAGAAAGCCATTAGAAGCGGCCAATACAACCAACATGGTAGTGCCGCTATTTATACCAGTTGTGGTAATCCAATTAGATTTATACAAGAGCATCAAATGGTAAAGGCTCCTTTAACCAACAGAGCGATAAAAAGAATTGAATCTTTCGGCTTACCTACAACTTCTCATCTTAGTAAAGATGAATTAGGTAAAATGAGTAAGGATGTAAAAAGAATCGGTGGTTTGAGTCGTACACCACTTGCATGGGAACACATAATTTCCGTACAGTATATTACTGATGAAATTAAAGATTTACCAGCTCAAATTAATGATCCAGCTGAGATGATTGAGTTAATTGAAGAAAATACCTTCATTGTTATAAAAGATGTAGCTACCGAACAACATGTGAAAGGTGAGGGGAAAGGCATTACCCGGACAGAACTGGAATCATGGAACAATAGCATTACGATATAAGCCTGCCAAAGATGGTATTCCTACCCTTGATTTGTAGCCAACAACCTGGCCACAAGCACTTCAAAACTTCATTCTATTACAAGGCAGCCGGGTCAATAGAATCCAAGAAAGCAATCATATCAACGGGATCGCCAGAACCAGTCCGGTATAGTTTCCATGTTGTTGCGGGCGAAGGCACAACACTAAAATGACCATCAATAAAAGCCCATATTGGAATTCTCACTCTAGTTCTTGCTTGTGTCAAGGTCAAGTGTCCCGGAACGTGGTCAGGGTCGATAACCCTGATATACTGTAACGCATCTATTAAAATTGGAGTTGTGCCACCAATGTGTGGCCCTTTTATATATTCTCGATAAATTGCTTTGCAAATCCCTCCTGTTGATGAGCCAACCTTAACCGAATAACCATCACAAGGTATGATCTTGCTTGGATTATTGTTCGTGGAGTAAGCATCGTTTCCATAATTGCCATTTGTTTTGTTTTTGCAAGGCAAGTTGTTTTTGCACTGCAGGATATAAATACAGGGTATGGGGAATCCAGGCCTATCCAGCCAGGTTGGGCAGTCGCCTCCATTTACAAGCCAGTCTCTCAGGTCGTTTCTATGTGTTGTTGTAATTACTATTGCCATGATTATATTGAAGTAAATTAGTATTATTTTTTCATTTTCAGTATTGGCGGGGGCGCTTTCCCGATCTCCTCCCTCAACTCCACCCATAATTTCCCCAGCATATTTTCGCCTTCCCATTTTCCTCCTATTTGCCCCATTCCCCAGAACAGGCCACTTCCTTTCATTCGGGCAGTGGCATCTTCAATAATAGCTCCTGTCCCTGTGGTGTGGATCAGTTTGCCTCTTAGTTCCTGGTGCTGTTCAACCTTTAACCGCAAGCATTTCCGCATATTTTCTACATCCTTGTCAGATTGTTTTTCCACTGTTCTCATTTCCTCCCATTCTTTTTTAGTAGCTATTCTTTTGACTATTACAGGGTTGGTTGTGTTCCTGATAGTTTCACGGATGCTTTTATCTTCAAAACGCATGGCCTGGAATAGATGCTCAGTGGTTGGCCATGACAATCCCTCGTAGGTTACTGGAAAGGGCGCCATATTGCCCAGCCAGCCAAAGAGGTCGCTAACTTTATTGAATACAACTGCCATCTTCCGTTGGGTTATGTTTTATTGAATTTAATACTGATGCTTGCTTCATGGCTGCATATATAACAGCGTAAATGTAACTTGTATTGTCAAAAATAATAAAAGCATTAACAGGCATAAGAAACCCAGATAACTTAACCGTAAGAAGCGTATATGTGCGAATAAACCGCACATAGACCTTTTTCTTTGTATAACAATTTAGTATTCACCTTTAATACAAATGTTATGCAACAAATTGGATTTACAAAAGTGAGGCCGCATTGTGGTTGCCTGGGAAATAGGAGTTCGTATCCTGTACTGCATGATGGAAAGGCCTGGAAAACGTGGTGTACCACTGCGTTGGCTGGAATAGTGGCAATACTAATATCGGCCGGGATCTCATACGGGCAGATAAGCCCTAATATTTTTGATACACCAGAAGGGCAATTCCTTTCCCTGTTCGAATTAATTAATGAATACAGGGAATCAAAAGGGGTAAACAGGCTTATATTGGATACCGCCATAGTAAATGCCTGCAGGCATCATTCAATATACATGTCATTTTATGATATTGCCGACCATCATGAGACCAGGAGAGATTCTATTCATCTACAAGAAAATATCTGGGATCCATGGGACAGGGCAAAGCATTTTGAAGTGATATTAGGCAATCACAGTGCTGAAAATGCGCTGAACCTGCATAGCTGGACCACTAATAAAGAAGCATATCAGGAATCATCAGAAAAATGGTCTGCCTCAGTTAAAAACGGCAGTCCGGATTACAAATATGCTGCAGCATATATATTGGACTCCTGGAAATCTAGCAAATGGCACAATGGCACCCTGTTAATTGACGATGGTGTTTCCTGTGGTGTGTATGTCAGGGCTTATGAGAACAAGCGCGGGGATATGAGGCTCACTTCAACATTTTTCATTAACAGCTATTATCCAGGAGCTCGTTGATCAATAATAAAAAAAGAAAATATATTGTCAAGATGCAGGGGTTACAGAATTTTACACTTATTTTCAATTTGGGGGTAATAGGCTGGCCAATTTTCGCCGGTGATCCGTTGTTGATAAGTTCTGTGGGGAAACCCCCTTACTCCACCATCAACCTGCCCCTG
>DTSC01000130.1:0-3339 GCA_012965625.1 Flavobacteriales bacterium
GATGCCACCTGTTTTTTCCTCTCTATCCATGGCTGAAAGGCGATTATATCTATGGACCTTTTCCAGATAATGACCCAGGTTTTTATAGGAATTATGAATCAATTTATTTTTTAATAATCCCACAGCTCCATCTACGATTACTTCTGCATGCACCTTTTTATCCTCATACCTGCAATCTTTATGAAAAAGCCTTATCACCTTGTCGCCTTGTACTCCACCGAAACTAACTTTTTTACCCATAAACCAGTTCTCCCTATTGATCCAATATCCCTTTTTACCAGGCCCTTTTTCAAGGATCGCAAGGATCTCAACTTTCAAATTCTCAGAAATTCTTTCATCGGCATCAACCAAGAGGATCCAATCATGGCTTGCCTGCGGTATCGCCCAATTCTTTTGAGAGGCAGAGTAATTATAGTCGTGCTCGAGAATCCGGGCAGAATATTTATTGGCGATCTCTACCGTTTTGTCTGTACTGTATGAATCAACAACAAGAATTTCATCAGCCCATTGCACTGATTGCAATAGTGCTTCCATATTGTGTTCTTCATTTTTACATGGAATGATGATGGTAAGCTTATTCATTGCCTGATCTTTTCTCTGAATTGTGGGCATCACAAAGCTAATATAATTCCAGATAATTAGTAATTTGCGAACATCCTTTGAATCTCATATTACAGTGTCTACTAGAGAAAGGAGTCAACAATGAAGAAACAGGATTTTAGCAGCAGTCATTTTGTTATTAGCCGAACAGACAGCATAGGTGATGTAATCCTCACGCTGCCTATGGCTCACGTTTTAAAATTAAATTTTCCCGATTCAACCATTTCCTTTCTGGGGCGTTCCTATACCAGGGATATTATTGAATGCTGTAAAAGCGTAGATAATTTTATCGATTGGGATGAGATAAAGATTAAGGGTAGCAGCAAAGCCTTTAATGAATTAAATATTGATGTTTTCATTCACGTATTTCCGGTTAAGGAAATAGCAAGGGCTGTAAGAAAGGCGAAAACCCCAATCAGGATTGGCACCTCTCATCGACTTTACCACCTCAGGACATGCAATAAGCTGATCAATCTTGGCCGAAAAAATTCTGACCTTCACGAAGCTCAGCTTAACCTTAAAATGCTGGAGTCTCTCAACATCCAGCTTGATTATAAGCTTGATGAGATTGCAGGGATGTATAACATGGAAATCAATCCTGAATTACCAGAGGCAATAAGATCTAAAATTGATTCCGATAAATATAATTTGATATTACACCCTACATCAAAAGGAAGTGCAAGAGAATGGGGCTTGAATAATTTTTCACAATTAATTGACCTCTTGCCTGAAGATAAATTCAGCATCTTTTTCACTGGCACAAAAGAGGAAGGTGGAAGGATCCACAAAGACCTGATTGAAAAACATCCAAAGGTCCATGATCTTACAGGCAGGTTAAACCTGAAGGAGCTAATCTCATTCATTTCATTGAGTGATGGCTTGGTTGCTGCAAGCACGGGTCCCCTGCATATTTCCGCTGCACTTGGCAAACAGGCAATTGGTATTTTTGCCCCTATGCGGCCTATTCATCCGGGAAGGTGGGCTCCCATTGGCAGAAAAGCAAGCCATTTAGTACAAAAGAAGTCATGCGATGATTGCAGAAAAAGAAATCACTGCGATTGTATCGCCTCTATATCCCCTGAATCAGTTTCAGCATGTTTACCTATCGGCACTTCTGCCAAATAAGAGCAAAGCATAAAAATACGACACAAACGTAGCCCCTGCCTGAGTCTCCAAAGTATCTTCAGTCAGCATCGATAGCAGGGCGATCAATAAGAAAACAAAAAAAAGTTTATCCGCATTATCAGGATAATACCTTACTGGGATTAGCATGCACGCAAGAAACCACAACATGCCCATAACACCGAAAGCTACCCCTATTGACAAGAACTGGTTATGAGGGCGCTTCCAATATTTTTCCTCCATAATGGTCTGGCTATTTTCATAGGCCACATACATTTTATTAAGAACATCACCAGTACCTACACCGATAAGCCAGTTTTGTCTTATTACATGAAAGGCCGTTTTCCAATATTCCCATCGCTGCACAACAGAATGTCCACCAGGACTTCCACCATGGTAATAAGAATCCATTTCCCATATAACCCCATAAAGCTTTGCTTCGATGCTAGAAGTGGTAGCAAACCTAATATTTGCAATGCCATTCTCTACCATTTCAATTTCAAAGTCAGTTAACTTTTGCAAAGACACTCTATCCTTTCGCAATCCTTTTGAAGTCATAAACCGGAGCAATGTATATTCAAGGTGCTGTCCTTTTCTGTCTTTACCTGAAAATGCCAGGCTACTTCTTTTATTCCAGGCTGGTTCAAGCTCTTCCTTGCAGATATATATCCAAACACGCTTACCGTTCTCCATTTGACGATTCTCTTTATCATGAAAATAAACATAGCCGTCAGCCGTTTTCTGATCCAGGTTCTCAATCTGCTCCGGCTCCACATGATAAAACCCTTCAATTAGATTGACCATATAGAGCATTAAGACAACAGGTAATAATGAAATACCTAAGAGAGATATGATCCTCTTCTTAATATTTTTTATTGCAATAGCCCTATAGACCAACCAGATGAATCCGGCAATGATCATTATACCCAGACCCGTTATGGATTCAAGCAGGAAAAGGAACAGGAGCAACCATAAGGCCACCAGAAGAAACAGCCACTTGCTGAGCTTAAAAGGAATAGAATTGTCTGATACAGAAAAAATCAACCAGAAAATGGACAGGCAGATCATTAAAGAAAATCTGATATGAGAGATATAAAGTGATATATAACGGACATCTAAAATCACATTCTCAGGAATACCTGCAAATGACCTGAACCAATTATTTATTCCAATAAGCTCTCCAACAGAAACCAGCGTTCCAATTAAAACAGCACCTGAAAAAACCAACATGATATATGCTAAATTCTTTTTCTTGATCTTCTCTGATGTTGCAATTAGAAAGGGCAAAACTAAAAGCGGAAGCTTTATCCTAAGATCATTAAACGCATAGGTATAATCCGTTGAGTATAGCAGTCCCAGAATATGTAAGAAAAAAATAGAAAGAAATATGAGGACCCCTTTATTAGACAATAAACCTTGCAGCCGCCTTTTATATCCTCCTTCCATCAACCAGGCAATACCAACCACCACCTGGCCAATTGACATTAAGAAGTTAGAAAGAGGTAAGCCGACTGCTAAAACGAGCAGTCCAAACATATAAATACCAGAATAGTTCAGATATTTACTGGATTTCATTAATCAGAAGGAATTAATAATATTATTAGAAAAAACGCAAGT
>DTSC01000130.1:3349-3897 GCA_012965625.1 Flavobacteriales bacterium
TATAATTATTTGTCCTCTTTCTTCTCTTCTTCAACTTTGGTTACATGGTTGCCTGCTAAAATGGCATTATAGGTAGCAGAATCACCAAGCACCTCCAGGGCTTTTTTAATATTATCATTATATTGTATCATGGCTTCTATTCTTCCTTTCTGGAAGTAATACCTCACCATAATCTCACGGGTTATCAAATCAGAAATCCCCTCCTTAAATTTATTGAGGTCATCCTCATTATTATGAGTTAATTTTGTCTTAAAGGCCTCAAACTCTAACTGTGCATCTTGAAAATACTCCTCATCTGTAGCAATTTTTTTTAATTCTTTAAGCTTCGCCTCACTTCTTGTGGTATAATCATAGTCTTTGCCAACTAAAAATAATTTAAAGTCCTCATAATCTTCATCCGTAAATTGGAAGTCTTTAGGTGAGTCAATTTTTTTGTGTTCCCTTTTATATTTTGAAGCATAATCAAAAATTAACATTTTATTCATGAGCTTAGCGCCAATTCTACTTCCTTTTTGTGGACTAACGGAAATATCAGGCTCTATGCCACC
>DTSC01000131.1 GCA_012965625.1 Flavobacteriales bacterium
CTTTATTGTTCAGGTCAACCGGAGCAGCAATTATTCTATTCCCTGGGAACATCACAAGCGAGTCGATGATTTGATAAACCTCATCATAGAGATACACCTGGATTGTTGCTTCATAAGGAAATCCATTATCTGCATACAGATGTAAAAAACCATCAATTATAGTACTTGTATTTTCTTCTGAATCAGTGCTGAATGCAACTTCAACAGTATCAAGGATCGTGAGCCCATTGGCTGAGAATGCCAGGGGTACTTCTAAATTCAAATTAACTTGGAGGTCAGAGTTGTGGTATAAAAAGTCGTTGCCATTTGAATTATTGCCAAAAGGATTAATAAGAATAGTAAAATCATATTTCATCTGGTCAGGGATGTTTTCAATTAGGGCATCAGTATTAGAATTATTGGTGTTGATTACCATATTATATTCAGCATAAGTGAAAGCTTTGCCATCATTTGGGGTGTTTTGTGCCCTTGATAAATTAATGGCATTTCCAACACTCTGATGATTAAGCAAGACCGTATTGCTAGTACTTGTGTTGATTGACCCAAGGGTATCAATAACCAGCTGAGCATCAATGCCGAAACCATTTTTGATATTCAGGCTCATTCCGATTGAATCCAGGTTAAATGATCCTGATTTAATTTTCTTGAAAATATTAATGGTGTCGACGTTGCCATCGTTGATATCATAGGATCCAAAATAGCCTGAGGCATATTCCACTTTCAACGAATTGAAGCTATATTGTATGTCAAATCTATCCATTGCCATGATTGCTACAGTATCTGGAGCTGCAGGACTGATTATCACAGACAAATTCGCCACAATGGTATTAAAGTCATTTTGATTAACTCCTGTAAGATCAATCTTGTATCCTGAGAGGTCATATGATTTGCTGATAATTGAAGGGTTCGCTTGTGTTCCTGCAGGGATTGATTCATTAATAGAGAAGGGGATTCCCATTTTTGAGACATAAGGCATTTGATAGGAGAGCTCTGTTACCTCCCGGATAGAACTACTCAGACTGAATGATAAAGTACCTGATAATATTTTTACCATTTTAAGCTCAACTCCCTTCAGCTTATATTTTGTTTCTTCTACGAGGTTACCTAAAAGGGGAATAGCATCACCGGGATTTAATGGAGCCATATTCCCTGGCGCAAAGAATGTCTCCTGTATATTTGTGTCTGGAATTTCCACCAATGTATCGAGGCTAAGTTTGACGAGGTTGCCATCATATACAATGCTTATCGTGTTATCTGGATTCACTTGGACGAGCGAGTCTGCTGCAAAATGCTCTACTCCTAAGGTGCTTTTTAATATTGGAGCCAGGATTGCCACATCCCATGAAGGGCCCTTGTCTTTTCTGCAGGAAGGGAAAAGCGTTGCCGTGATAAAGACTATCAATAAAAGGGAATGGAGTTTCTTGTACAGCATCAAATTAATTTCTCATTTATATTCAGAACTGATATTTTTCTCCCCACGATGCTTTTAGCCTTTCTTTCATTTCTTTTTCACGCAGATTGTCACCAGGGATATAGTAACTTGTTCCGGAAAGTATTTCCGGCAAATACTCCTGTTCTGAGAAATTGGAATCATAGTTATGGGAGTATTTGTAATCTTTTCCATAGTTGAGGTCTTTCATCAGTTTTGTTGGTGCGTTTCTAATATGCAATGGGACAGAGAGCGCTCCTTTGTCTTTAACTTCAGCTTTGGCATTTTGAATCGCCTTATAACAGGCGTTGCTTTTGGGAGAAGCTGCAAGGTATATTGCCACTTGGGAAAGTATAAGCTCACATTCGGGATACCCGATTACGTTGACAGCTTGAAAACAGTTGTTGGCCATTACCATTGCAGTTGGATTTGCATTGCCAATATCTTCTGATGCGAGGATCAGCATTCTTCTGGCAATGAACTTTGGATCCTCTCCACCTTCAATCATCCTGGCCAACCAGTAAACTGCTGCATTGGGATCACTTCCGCGGATCGACTTGATAAATGCGGATATGATGTCATAATGCTGTTCCCCTGCCTTATCATATAGGGCAATGTTCTGTTGCACTTGTTCCATCACAATGTCATTGGTGATTTCTATCTTACTGTCTTTTATGGAATTTACGACCAATTCAAAGATGTTCAAAAGCTTCCGGGCATCACCACCTGACAACGTAAGCATTGCTTCATTTTCCTTGACCTTAATCTTCTTCTTTTTTAAAAGCACATCTGATTTTATTGCTTTATTGAGAAGCTTTATGAGGTCATCCTTTTCAAATGACTTCAGGATATAGATCTGGCATCTAGACAATAGAGGGGAAATAACTTCAAAAGAAGGATTTTCAGTTGTCGCACCAATTAATGTCACGATGCCCTTTTCTACAGCTCCCAGTAAAGAGTCTTGCTGTGACTTGCTAAATCGATGAATTTCATCGATAAACAAGATAGGATCTGTGCCACTAAAATTCAGTTCCCCTGCCTGTTTCTTTGCTTTTTCAATTACCTCCCGGACATCTTTAACCCCAGAATTTATTGCGCTTAGTGCATAAAAGGGCCGTTTAAGATCTTTGGCAATAATATTGGCCAGAGTCGTTTTTCCAACCCCCGGAGGGCCCCAAAAAATCATTGAAGGTAAATTCCCGGAAGAGATTGCTTTGTTAAGTACGGCTCCTTTGCCAATAAGATGTTCTTGTGCAATAAACTCATCTAAAGAATTTGGACGGAGTCTTTCCGCGAGAGGTTGGTTGCTATGCATAAGAAGAAATATAAGATGAACTAAGTTAGGAATTTATTGGCTTAGATTTCTTAAATTATTTCACCATTAATAATATACAGCAGGCCCAAATTTATAGATCAATGTATCGTTTCATGCATATCAAGAAACCCAAACAAAATATTTCCACAGTTTTTGAGGGTTGACTATATTTCGCCAAGTCCAAGCTTGTGTGGTTCTTTTTCCAGCTAAAGAAAGCAATAAATTAGGATAAGAACCCTTGCAATTTCATAGCGACACCCATATCACCTGAAACCTTCATTTTTCCGCCCATAAATGCTGACATAGGATTCAAGTCTCCAGATAGCATGGCGTTAAAATCATCAAGGTCAATATCTACCGTGCATGCAGCTTCTGTATCTTCTGATGAAATCTTGTTCTCACCTGAAGTTCCATCAATTACTATTTGGCTATCTCCAAAATTTAATTTTAGTGTTGAACCCAGCGGAGCTGCATTTTTTGCCATAGCTATTAAAGTGGAAAGTGTTTTTTCTATACTCATGGTTTGTTTGTTTTCTGCGTTAGCATTTGAATTGTTAATAATTTGTTTTTCATCATTTGTATTATGATCCTTAGGGTCATTTTTCGTTTCACTTGTTAAACTTGCTTTATCATATTGCGTTTCATCGATAACCATTTTTCCAATGATCTCTCGCATAATTTCTGATGTCCCACCACCGATAGTACCGATACGACTATCTCTGAACATCCTTGCCATTTTATACTCTTCCATATATCCATAACCACCAAAAAATTGCAGGCATTGGTACATGGTTTTATCTGAAAGCTCAGTTGCAAGCAATTTTGCCATAGAACATTCCTTAACGGCATAATGGCCATCATTATGAAGCCGGCAGCAATGATAAACGAAATATTTTGTGGCTTCAATTTCAGATGCCAATTGAGCTATTCTGTGCCGAAGCACCTGGAACTTATTTAGCGTACGGCCGAATGCTTCTCTCTCCGCCATGTATTGCAATGAATATTCAAGGGCATATTCGCATGCTGCACATGCTGCAGTAGCTCCTGCCAGCCGCTCCAGTTGGAGGCCACCCATAAGATAATAGAAACCTTGGCCTTCTTCTCCTATCAGATTTTCAACAGGCACCTTTACATTGTCATAATTGAGTTCTGCTGTGTCACTTGCGTGCCATCCCAGTTTTTCTAATTTACGTGCCGATACTCCTTCTGCATTCCGATCAATTACCAAGAGACTAACGCCGTTGATTCCAGCACTGGGGTCAGTTTTTACTACGG
Source organism: Flavobacteriales bacterium (assembly GCA_012965625.1). Lineage (GTDB taxonomy): Bacteria > Bacteroidota > Bacteroidia > NORP154 > NORP154 > UWMA-0041. The sequence goes on from DTSC01000131.1 coordinate 4,020, forward strand.
CAATCATGAAGTCTCCATAAACACCATTGGTGATAAATGTCTTTGCTCCATTTACTATGTAATGATCACCTTCTTTAATTGCTTTTGTTTTGATGTTGGCTGCATCTGAACCCGCCCCTGGTTCTGTAATCGCAATGGCGCATATCCATTCTCCTGAGACCGCTTTATGAAGATACTTTTCTTTTAATAAATCCGAGCCATGTTTCAAGATATAGGGTGTGGACATATATTGCATTACCGTTGGGGTAATCATAAACCCTCCGGAGTTGCATTTAGAAATCTCCTCAATAAATACTACAGAATAAAAGAAGTCAGCATCTGTACCTCCATATTTTTCAGGGAAATTCAGGCCCAGGTATCCCATTTCTCCAAATTTCTTCCAAATATCTTTTGGAATTTGACGCTGTTTCTCCCAATCGTCTATATTGGGTTTCACCTCTTTTTCAAGAAAGGCACGTAAACCCTGCCGGAACAACTCATGTTCCTCATTAAAGTAATATGATTCCATTTTATTATTTAATTGATGGTTTTACCATAATTAAAAAGTCCTGAAAATTAAGAGTTTTATCTAAAACCTGTAACTAAATGATTCTATCCTTACCCAATCCTTTAAACATTATCTTAAATACAGTTCCTTTTTGATCTCTCTGTTCTATTTCTCCATCTATTTGGCTCACTAAAATTTTAATCAGCTCCATGCCCATAGAGATCGGCTCGTCCAGAGAGATTTCGTCTTTAAGTCCAATACCATTGTCTCCTACAATCAGTTTATACCTCCTGCTTTCGGTAACATCAAAGAATATGGATATTTTACCAGCATTTTTACCTTCGAAGGCATACTTGATTGAATTTGTTACCAACTCATTAATTATTAATCCCATGGGAATAAGCGTATCTATAGACAATTTCTTTACTGAGACCTGTATATCGAGTGTTATGTGTTTATCAAGGCTATAAGCGCTTATGAGGTTATGTGATAACAGGTTAAGATATTCTTTGATGTCTATATGGGCCAGATCAGATGATTGGTACATTTTTTCATGAATTAAAGACATAGCTTTTATCCGGTCTTGGGATTTTTTGAACATATTTAAAACCTGCTCGTCATCTATGTAGCTGGATTGGATACTCAACAAGCTATTAATTACTTGAAGATTGTTCTTGACCCTATGGTGCACCTCCTTCAATAATAGTTCTTTTTCCTCTTTCTGTTTTTTTAGCTCTTCTGTTCTAAAAGTCACCTTCTCCTCGAGGTTTTGCCTCATTTCGTTCAACTGTTTGGTATGAACCTGAAGTATTTTATAAACGGTAAAAACAATGGAAGATATTATCAATGTATAAAACCACCATGTCTTCCAAAATGGCAGGTCAATTTCAAATTCAAAGGTTGCTGGCAGTTCACTCCAATCTCCATTTCCATCTGATGCTTTAACCATAAATGTATAAGTTCCTGGTGGTGTATTTGAGTAGGTGACCTCATTTTTGAAAGTAATTGGACTCCAGTTTTTGTCAAAGCCTTCTAGCTTAACCTGATACCTGGTATTTTCTGGTGCTTTAAGGTTAATGCCAACAAATTCGAAGGTAAGGTGATTCATTGAATAAGGTAATACCAGCTCTTTAGGAAGCTTATGCCAAAACGTGGATCCTCGGCTGTATTTTAATAAATCAGCTTCTTCCAGGAAGAGTTTTATGCCCGTGACATTGATCTTGGGGTCAATAAAATTGGTATCATCTTCACTTGGGTCATATTTTATAAGGCCTTTTACAGTACCAAAATACAGTTCGCCATTAACACTCCTGTGTACTGCCCTGGAGTTGCATTCTATACCAGTAAAACCTTCTTCCTTGCTATAGTTCTTTATTTCCTCAATTTCACCATATTCATCCAAGGTTATTTTGTCAATCCCTTTATTTGTCCCAGCCCAAATATTCCCATCCCTGTCAGCAATAAGCAGGTAAATAGTATTAGATAACAAGCCATCTTCTTCAGTAATAGCGTAAAATTCATTTCCATCATATATTTCAATGCAACGGTCAGTACCAAAGTACATGTTTCCATAACCATCTTCTGCGATTGAACCCACATAGGAATTGCAGAACCCATCTTCAATTCCAAAAGGGGTAAAAGATTTTCCGTCAAACCTATTTACTCCTGCTCCGGTGCCAAACCAAAGAATACCTTGAGAATCTTGGTACATTGAATGAATATATTCATGGTTCAAGCCATCTGATGTTGAGTAAGTTTTAAAACTGACTCCATTGTACTTGATCAAACCGTTACCATAAGTCCCAAACCATATATTCCCCTGGTTATCCTCAAGTATTGATCTAATTTGGTCACTTGGGAAGCCATTACCTTTTGTGAAATTCAGGAATCCTGTTCCATTAAATTTGCTTGCGCCATTTTCAGTTGCAAACCAAAGATTTCCTTTTGAGTCTTTTATCATTGACATAACCTTGCTTCCTCCAAGCCCATTGGTTTCGTTAAACTGCTTGACTACAGGTTTGTTCGTAATAGGGTCATTTGAATAGGAGAAGGCGCCATTTGTTGCAGTTCCAACCCAAATATTACCCTTGTCATCTTCTGTGACAGCGAAAATATCGCTTTTACCCAAGCCTAAAATATTATAGTAATAGGTAAAGGTTTCGTCAGCAAGCTTTATTGCTCCTGCTCCACTGCTGCCAAACCATATACTTCCTGATCTATCCTGGCATATTGACAAGATTACATCACTTGCGAGCCCATTACGGTATTTATAATTCTTGAGTTTTTCGTCTTTATATTTATATACGCCCCGGCCATTGGTTGTTAGCCACATTATGCCTTTATTATCTGAAAGTATATTGGTAACGGTTATATTTTCAAGCCCTGTTCCTTGGCCTACCTGTATAAAGCCTAATTCTTTGGTTTCATTTTTTGGATCTATTAGGATGATAGCCCCTTTTCTTTCAAACCCAATCCAGTATCTTCCTTGGGTATCTTCTGCTATTGAAGTTACATTGCTGTAGGGTAAGCCTTCATTAAGGCCAATATTTTCTATAGAACCAGATCTAAAGATACTAATGCCATTATCTGTTCCAATCCAGACCTTTCCTTTTGAATCGGTAAAAAGACAATTGATGCTATTGTTAATTAGCCCATTTTCCTTAGTTAAATGGGAAAATTCAAAATTTGAGGTTATTATCGTAATACCTTCTTCAGAGCCAACCCATAAGCTGTTTTCTGACCCTGACATTATGGTGGTTGTTGCGTCTGATATTAGTCCCTCTTTCTTAGTATAGTTCTGGAATTTTTTTCCATTAAACCTTGAAACACCACCCCAAGAAGCTCCAAACCATATATTCCCATTGGCATCTTCAGCAATAGAGGTAACAATAGGTCCGCAAATTCCATCATTTTCACTGTATTGCGTGAAATTATATCCATCAAACTTGCAGATTCCTCCACCGGCGGTTCCAAGCCACAGGTATCCTCGGCTATCTTCTATGATGGTATTTACCTGAGATTGAGAAAGGCCTTCATTAACAGAGAAGGCTTCAAAGTTGTATTGTTGTGCAAATGCAGTGGACAATAGATACCAAAAGGAAATAAATAGAATATTTAAATGCTTGGCCTTCAATTATTTAAAAGGTATTAAAAATACTATGACAATACTACAAAAACTATTGCGTAATTAAGATAGGAATTAGATTAATGGCTATGAATATTATACAAAGAAAGACGAAAAAACACTTCTTGTGAAGTTCTTATTAAGAAAATGCATACCTTAGATTTTATATAAAAAAAAATTGAGCATGCCTGATAAACCCAAAGGAGCCTTAACGATCCAGGTACTAGCGATGCCAGCTGATACCAATCCTGCTGGAGATATTTTTGGTGGTTGGCTATTAAGCCAGATGGATATTGCCGGAGGGGTATTTTGCAGAAAGATTGCAAAGGGCAGGGTTGTAACAGTTGCCCTTGAGGAAACAACTTTTAACCATCCTGTTTTTATTGGTGATACCCTTTGCTGTTATGTTTCTTTAGTGAGGCAAGGCAGAACTTCCTTGACTGTGCGCATAGAAGCTTGGGTTAATCGAGAATATGAAAGAGATGGTAGCATGAAGGTGACCGAGGGTTTGTATACCTATGTAAAAGTGGATGATGAAAGACGACCTATATTAATTCCAGCTTAGAGGCAATATTCATAAATTGCTTTTTACATAAGTTTGGTGGATCTTAAAGCGGGCGATATCTATCAATTATGCAACGACAAACAAAGTACCAAATCTATTTGCATTTGATAATTGTTTTGCTGGGATTCACAGGAATCTTAGGCAAGCTGATATCGATAGAAGCAGAACCATTGGTATGGTTTAGGATGCTGATTGCTTTGGCAGGTTTGCTTCTATATTTATGGGTTCGTAGAATTGGCATGGGCTTACCCATTGTTGAGGCATTTAAAATTTTAGCTACTGGCTTGATTACAGCTGCACACTGGATCACCTTCTTTATGTCAATTAAGGTTGCCAATGTTTCTGTTGCACTGATCTGTTTTGCTTCAACAACCTTTTTTATGGCTTTTTTGGAGCCTTTGTTCTTTAAGAGGAAGCTGATTTTTTATGAACTTATTCTTGGCTTGGTAGTAATCGCTGGTTTATATTTTATCTTTGAATTAGAAACAGGGTACCAGCTGGGTATTCTTTACGGTGTATTTTCTGCTTTTCTTGGCTCCTTATTTATGGTTATCAATGGTAAGCTAATTAGAAGGCATCATGCTGTTGTTATCTCGGCATATGAAATGCTTGGCGGTTTTTTAGGGCTTACATTCTTCCTGTATATGTCTGGAGCACTAGAACTGTCAATGTTAAAGATTTCAACAAGTGATTTTATCTACCTTCTGATTCTTGGACTTGTCTGCACTTCTTTTGCCTTTGTTGTAAATGTTGCATTATTGAAGGAGGTGTCGCCATTTTCAGTATCAATTAGTTTTAACCTTGAGCCAATTTATGCTATTATCCTAGCGTTATTGTTTTTTGGTTCGTCAGAATTCATGAAACCGGGGTTTTATTTTGGGTCATTGATAATTATCGGTTCAATAATTTTAAATGGATATTTGAAAAATAAAAAAAGGATGAAGGTTTAATGGTGAAAAGAACAGGTGGTATTACTTTAGGGGCAAAGCTCTTTGTTGGTATGATAATGCTTGCATTCTTCCTATTGGTAGGCTTGGGTATTTATAGGGTTAAACAGGACCCTGCGGTTTTGAGCTATTTGAAAAAAGTGCGTGATTATTTAGGCGTATATATTTCGCTTCCTAAAGCAAGTGGTGGAAGCGGATTAAAAAATACTGAAATCAATTATAGCAAAGATGTGGATCTTATTGCTGAAAAATATGATTTGCCTGCCGCCTATTTAAAGGCACTGATTGTTTTAGAATGCTCTGGAGTTAAGCCCGTAAAACCCAGACTTGAAAAGCATGTGTTTAAAAAATTGAAAAGGGTTAGAGAGAAGGAGGGCAGGAAGTATGAGGTGCTAACGCATGAACAAATTAAAGATGCATCAGATGCGGCTTTAGAGAATTTAGCAAGATCCTGGGGTCCTTTCCAATTGATGGGGTATAAATGCCTTCAGCTAGGTGTGAAAGTAAATGATATTAGGGGAGAAAATGCTTTGGATTGGGGTGCAAAGTGGATCGATATGGAATATGGCAATTTGCTTAGAAAAGGCAGGTTTCGTGATGCCTTTCATTATCATAATACAGGCAGGGTTTATCCATCAAATGGAATACCCAAAACTCATGATCCAAATTATGTGGCACATGGCTTAGACTATATGGAGTTTTTCCAAGGGAAATGAGATGCCTGTTGATGGCGGCAATTATTTCAAGACTGTTACATGTCCAATTGCCTGGTGCAAGACTCTATATTCATCTCTATATAGAGTCATCCAAACATAGACATCCATTTGTTCTTTGCCATACTCGGAGTGATCAGTGCCATCCCAAGGAATTCCCCTGTTGGTATAATAGATCTCTTCTCCCCAACGATTAAAGATCCATAACTCAAGCCTTGAATAGTCCAGGCGATATCCTATAGGGATGAAACCATCATTAAGACCACTTCCATTGGGTGTGAATGTGTTTGGGACAAACATGATAAAGTCTCCTTTGATGCTAACGACCTTAGTAATACTGTCAAGACAGCCATATTCTGTATTGACCCATAAATGAACATTATAAGTTCCGGTGTCATCAGTAGGGAAAGTGAAGCTTGGATTCTCAATCGTGTCGGCCCCCAAGGTGTCAAACTGCCATATCCAGGATGCTGAATAGGAGCTTTGGTCATAAAAATAGATGGTTGGTGAAATAGTGGTTCCTGACCAGGGCTCTGCAGAGAAGTTGGCATTGGGATTGGGATATACATTAATGTATCCTAGCATGGTTATTGAATTCTTGCAGCCATTGGTATCCGTGACCAGCAAGGTTATATCATAAGAACCGAAATTGTCGTAGTTATGTAAGAAAGGGATATTGCTATTGCTGGATCCATTGCCAAGATCCCATGAGCTGGCAACAATGTTGGGAGAGGTATTGGTAAAGAGAACTTCCAAGGGTTCGCAACCATCTATAATATCAGAAGTAAAATCTACTATTGGGACCTTATTGACCTCAATGCATAACATTATACAGGCATCCATTTGCATCTGTAATGGTTGCACTGTAAGTGGTGGCAGAATCAGGGGAGAAAATATTTGATGCTGTGGCATTGCCACTGGGTGTCCAATTAAAAGAATAAGCCGGTGTTCCTCCTGAGGGGGTAATTGATATTGTGGCCCTGTCCCCTTCACAGATTGTGTCCAGGCCGCTAATGGTAGCCACTAAAGTTGGAGGAGCAATTAAGTCCACTTGGGTTGTAAGTATACATCCATTAGCATCCGTGGCAATCATTGTATAAGTTCCATCCGGCAACCCTGATAGAGCGTTACTAGTGTTTCCACTGGGATTCCATAGATAGGTATAGGGGCCAACACCATTTGTTACTATAATAGTTATGTTTCCATCACTTGAAGTGTCGCAAGATGGATCTGTTGATGTAATATTCGCAAGCATGGCTAAAGGAGCGTTAATGGTAAGTGTATCCGTACTTGTACATCCAATTGAATCTGATACCAGTACCGTGTATAAGATACCGCCACTTAAATTAGTTCCCGTTTGCCCATTTCCGCCAGAAGGCGACCACTGGTATGTGTAGCCTCCTAATCCTCCTATAACATTCACTGAAGCATCTCCATCAGAAGTATTAAAACAGGAAGGAGGTGTTGAGCCACTTATGGTGGCTATAAGTGGGGGGGGTGCAACTAGGGTGATGATATCTGCACTGGTACATCCATTGGCATCCGTAACTACTACACTATAAAATACCCCACCGCTTAGTCCTGTTCCCACCGAACCATTTCCACCTGAGGGCGACCAGGAATAGGTATAAACCCCTGTTCCTCCAGATGCTGAAACTGTTGCGCTGCCATCTGTAGAAGTGCCACAAGAAGGGTTAATAGAATCTGTAATATTAGCAAGTAGAGGGGGAGGGGTGTTTAGCGTAACAGATACACTGCTTAAACAACCACTAGAGTCTGTGACATTTACGGTATATAGAATGCCACCACTTAGATTGGACCCTATATTGCCAGTGCCTCCTGAAGGTGACCATAAATAGGTATAGGCTCCAGTTCCCCCACTTACTGAAACCGTTGCTGAACCATCATTGCTTGTGGTACATTTTGGGTCATCTGTAGCAATGATGACGCTTACAAGTGGCTGGGGAGAAACAAGTGTTGTGCTATCAGTGGCAGTACATCCATTTAAATCTGTAACAATAACAATATAGGGAACTCCGCCGCTGAGTCCGGTTTCATATGCACTGGTTCCACCTGAGGGTGACCAGGAATAGGTATAGGCTCCTGTGCCTCCACTAGGTGTTACCAATGCTGTTCCATCATTCGACGTATCACAGGATGGATTGCTCATATATGTGATAGAAGCTGAAAGAGGCAAAGGATCTTGTAATGTAATGGTATCTGTGCTAAAACAGCCAGCCGAATCCGTAATTGTAATGGTATAGGTTATCCCTCCACTTAAGCCTGTGCCTGTTGTGGTATTTCCCCCTGATGGAGCCCATGAATAAGTGTATGGCGCAGTTCCGCCGATTCCTATAGCCATGGCGGTTCCATCACTTGCTCCTGCACAGCTGGGATTTGTGGCTGTGGGAATATCTGCAAAGACAAACTGCGTGTTAAAGTAAAATGGTATTGAGCAAGTATTGCTCGTAGCATCGATAATGGTAACAGTATAATTCGTTCCAGCGCATAAACTAGTTCCAGTACTGCTTGTTCCTCCTGAAGGAGCCCATATGTAAGTATATGGAGGCACTCCATTAATTATTCCGACTGAGGCAGAGCCGTCACATCCAATATTACATGAGGGGTCTGTAACTGAATCGATGTATGGTCCGGAAAAGATTACATTAGTAGTATCTATTTCAATTACGGTGGATCCATCACAATTGGTATAGGTTGCTTTCACTATATATGATGAATTGCCCAAAGGACAAACATTGAATGGATTGCCTGTGCCAATCATATTATTGTTGGTGTCGTACCAATCAATCTGATAATTAGGAGGTCCATTAGGAGTAAATCTCCAGGCCTCATTATAAGCAGACCAGTTTCCTGTATTCCTTCCAGGTGGGGTTACCCCAGCCGATCCATTGGCATTCTGAATCCCTATTACTGCATTGCCGGAATTCCAAAAATTACAGGTGGGCTTACTGCTAATATAGACTTCAATGACATTGGTCGTTTCATATAGAACAATTTGCTGTGTTGATGTTAAGTTGTTGCAGCTGTATTGTGGAACGTCATAGTAGTTAATAACAACGGTACGACAAGGTGGGGACCCTAATACAGCAAAGTTAATATCATTCCCAGCCCCTGTCCAAAATACAGATGGGTCAATGTCATGATAGGCACCATTGATAGAATTATTATATATCCCGGCTGAGGGGGGGCCAGGCGTTGGGATGGAAGCAGTATAAAGCCATTCACACCAGGTGTTGGCCATGGTGATATTAAATGATATCAGGCCATTTGCGCCAATTATTAGTTGGTTGTAGGTATTCCCATAAAAACAAAAATTAAAAGGTAAATTGACAATATTTGACCATTGGTCATCGATTCCAATAAAGATTGAAGTACCTCCCGTAAATGAAAATGGGGGACTATAAGGTACAGAAGAAACAGAATAGGAAGTGGTAGCACCGGTTTCAAGGAGAGAGGCTGTTAAGTCGGTACATGTTGCCCCACACGGAAGGGTTGTGTCGGGCCCAGCAGTTACATTAGGACAGCCAGGCGCCTGGCCAGAAATACTGCTAATGGTCAGGAAAAATAAAACACCTATTGTCGTAATAAATTTCCAGCTTGAGAACGACATAATTTAACTTAATGTAAATTTATCTGAGATACGATGAACAAGTGTATTTCGTTACTCAGCGCGTA
>DTSC01000132.1 GCA_012965625.1 Flavobacteriales bacterium
ATCATGGTGTTTTCTAGCCTCTAGTTGAAGTAACTTTCCTTTATTATTGTTACCTTTATCAATATATTGCATAAACTGCTCGTAGAGCATTTCATATATATCCGGATTTTTCTTTATAAATTCTTTAGTTATTCGATTATCGGATATTGAAATGAATTTTCGTACATGAGACTTTTTGTCTAGATCTTCTAATTCATGCAATGGATAGGAGTGATTCTTACCACCAGGTGACGTACACATCAAAACTAGTTTTTTTACTTGGTGTGGATGTCTTATTGCTAGGTGTTGAGCCACCATACCTCCGAAACTAATACCTACAACATAAGTTTCTTTCCATCCTAGTTTATTTATTAAACTAAATGCGTCATCAGCATAATCTTTCATTGTATAAGGTCCATCAGGAATTTGTGTTTGACCTAAACCTCTTTGATCATATGCTAACAGCTGAAAATTATCTTTTAGATTATTATCAAAGGCGTTAGGTGATAATCTCAAGTCACCACCAGTACCAGATATAAAGAGAAGGTTATCACCGAACGCCTTTGATAATAATCTAAAAGGGCAATGATTATTTCTCTACGTCTGTATATCTTCTTCCAGAAAGATCAGGCATTTGAGAAAAGCCATCTGGATATGAGTTTCTTTTATACTCATATTCAATTTGCTGTCTAATTTCTTTTATCTTTTCATGATGCATGCTAATAGCTCCACTTTTTTGAATATAAAAAAAATATAAACTCTTTTTCAAAAAAAAGTTATTTTATTCAGAAGTATCAAGGTATTTAAGGGTTTTGAGATTATCTTTATGTGAATCTTTGCTCATTCTAACTTTAGATAAAATTATAATAGCTAACGTCCACAAAGATATAGAAGCAATAACAAAACAAAAACCAATGGTAAATAATGTTTCCGAGGCAACTTGACCTGCAACAGCATTTTTTGGCCAATTCGCATAAGTCAAAATTAACCCGGCAAAAAAAGCCCCAGAACCACTCATGCATTTTGCTGCAAAGGATCGAGCCGCAAATAACGTTCCTTCCATTCTTCTACCTGTCGCCTTTTCTACCTCTTCAACTGTATCAAAAACCATTGAAGCGAGAGTAGTTCCGGCCACAATTGCAAAAGCCACAGCGACCCAATGGAAAATAAGAACAAACATTAAGACCAAAGGATCACCGTTGTCTGGAATTATATTCGTTAAACGAAGAATAATTATAGTATTTTCCGCGAGTATGGATCCGATAGATAAATAGATTACACTTTCTCTCTTACCAATTTTTTCAGCAAGCAGTGGGGACATTTTTAATCCAACTAAGGGCGCTAAAAAAAGAGTAAGACCGATTGTTAATATATTTAACGGAGAAAACTCCCAGAAAAAACTATATAAGAAAAGGGAAAAATTAGTTGCTATTCCACCTGCAATTCCTGTCACTATCATAGCTACAAAGAGGATTACATAGTCACGACTGATTGTCATAGTCTCATAAAGTTCTGCAAATACTTGCTTAAAACTCAAATTCCTTGGTTCAGGCATATACAATCTGGGGATTTCTTTGTGAGTGCCAATTGAAGTAGTCATTATTGAAATCACCATTATAACACTACAGGCCAAACCGTAGATTGCCCAAGTTTCGGGAACATACCTTGCGTCCTGAGAACCTGTCCAAGAAGCATAGACAACAAAAATCCACAATGAATTCCATACAGCCAATCCTCCCCACCAACCAAACCAATAACGAAATGACATCAAAGAACTTCTTTCAACATAATCTTTTGAAAGCTCTGGACCAAGAGCAGCACTAGGGATTTCGTAAAACGTTATGGTCGTTCTTATAAAGATTCCTAATAACAACAAATAAAGAAAAAGTTCATTTTGAGATAGGTTACTGGGTGGATCCCAAAGCAAAAAGAAAGAGAAGCCAACAGGAAGTGCAGAAAAGTACATGTAGGGATGACGTCTTCCCCAGCGCGATTTTGTGCGATCAGAAAAGTACCCTATCAGTGGATCAGAGATCGCATCAAAAATCAACATTATGAATATTGCGAGCCCAGCTAAATTAGGAGCTAACCCAAAAACCTGAACATAGACAAATAACAGAAAATAAGAAAAAGCATTGTCTTTAATCCCGTATGCCATTGAACCAAAGCCATAATAAAATTTGGTCACAAATGATAGTTTTTCAGACAATCACAATCTCCATTACAAAGTTATACATATCTGAGAACATTGAACCCTTATGAATTTATATTTTTTTAACCAGCAAAGCAGAAGATTTAATTTCATCAGCAATATTAATAGCCTCATCAGGAGTAAAATCCATAGGTATCTCAATATTTTCAGAAGTCACAAATATTCGGACCATACCCTCATCAGTTGGACCAATCTGAATATCCGCGATTACATTGCTTTGCTTATTAATACCTTTATTCATTTTAGATCTAGCTTGGTAAATCGAAATCAAGTGTTTTCAAGAGAGGCTAAAGCCTCGGTGACTGAAGCATCTATTTCATGACTTCTTGGATTTCTTCTTAAGGTAAGCCCACCATTAACTTGAAGATTTTGCCCTGATAAAAAACATTCGTCACTGCATAAAAAGATCGCTGCAGCAGCAATATCTTCTGAAGTTCCTATTCTACCTAAGGGATAACATTTTCTAAAGGCTTCTTCTAGACCTGGCGCTGCAATTGCTTCAGCGGTCATAGGAGTTGCAGTTAATCCAGGGGATATTGAATTAGCTCGAATATTTTTCTCTCCAAATTCATTGGCAATTGTTCTGATTACATGGTCTATACCAGCCTTTGTACCCATATAGGCAGCATGATTATCGAGCATAATCGTGGCTGTCGCTGAAGAAATTTGAATAATACTTCCCCCTTCGCTCATAGCTGGTATGCATGCCTGAAAAAACTGGTAAGGTCCTTTAAATTGAAGATTCATAATTTTGACAAGATCCTCTTCTGTGCTTTCCAAAAAAGGTGAAAGATAGCCCCAACCAGTTGCTTGGATACCTATGCTTAGTTTTCCATGGCGTTCAACTACAGTTGATACCATCGTATCTATATCTTCTTTTTTTGTGATGTCACAAATGGCATAACTTCCGTTTATTTCATCAGATATTTCTTTTAATGAATCTTCATTTCTCCCAGCAACAACTACTTCGGCGCCTTCATTTCTAAATCTTCTAGCCATTACCTGGCCCATATTGTTTTTTCCAGCAGATCCGAGTATGAGAGCTACTTTTCCATCTAACTTACCGCCCATATCTTTTCCCTTTACTAATTAACTTTTTATCACTTAACAAATCATCTCTCAGGAAGTTTTAAAAATATAACCACAAATCCTGCCAGAATACATAGAACCACATTTATAGAAAAAGCCAAAGTATAATTGCCATAGACATCGTAAAACCATCCGGACAACGGAGCGCTTATTACTTGCATGGGAACCATAAAAGGCACAGAAAGACCTCTTGCTTTCCCAAAGTTAGCATTATCAAAGGCTATTGAAAATGTAGAATTCATCAAAGGCATGGTTCCTCCCAGTCCAAGACCCATGATCATAACAGAGAACAAGAGTGTATAAATATTTTGTGAAAATATTATCACAACAATTCCAAGTCCTTGGCAAGCTATAGAAATCCAAAGTGTTCGTCTAGCAGCTATGATATCCAATAATTTTCCAAAAATGACTTTTCCCAAAGCGGCGTGGAACGCGGCAACTGAATAAATCCATGAAGCCTGAATAGGGCTAAAACCAAGATCCTGAGCATATATTGGGATATGGCTATAAACTCCTAAATTGGCAGTAATTTGAAGACCAAAAATCGCAACTAAGATCCAGAAAGATCGAACAGATAAAATTTCAGCAACGGTCTTTTCTCT
>DTSC01000133.1 GCA_012965625.1 Flavobacteriales bacterium
AAACGAGTATTAGTACTGGGAACGGGATATGTAGTTAAGCCTTTAGTCGATTATTTTATTGATAAATGCAAATATGAAGTGCTGGTTGCTAGTAGAGATAATAACCATTCAGGATTAATCATTGCAGGAAGATCACTAGGTAAAAGAGTGTTGTGGAATGCAACACCACCTTACAGCGAATTGGATAACATGGTAAAAGATGTTGATTTAGTGGTGAGTATGATACCACCAAATATGCATGTTATTGTAGCTAAGGTGTGTTTGAAATACGGAATTAATATGGTTACTACTTCTTATATCAGTCCTGAGATGAAGGCCTTGGATGAAAACGCCAAAAAGGCAGGCATTATTATTTTGAACGAGATTGGCGAAGACCCCGGCATTGATCATATGGGGGCCATGAAAATGATAAATCAAGTGAATCAGGAAGGAGGCAGGATAAAATCCTTCAAATCATATGGTTCTGGAATTCCTTCATTTGAACATAATAATAACCCTTATGGTTACAAATTCTCATGGAGTCCTCGTGGATTGTTAACTGCTGCTCAAGCCCCAGCCGTTTATATACAGAATGGACAAAAAATAGAAGTTTCGGAAGAGAATTTGTTTGAAAGTAGTTGGTTGGTAGATATTGAAGAGTTAGGAACATTTGAGACTTACCCAAACAGAGATAGTACTAATTACATTAAAGATTATGGACTAAAAGATATTTCCGATTTTTATAGAGGTTTATTACGACACCCTGGTTATTGTAACTCCATCCAAAGTATGAAAGACCTGAATTTGCTACATGATGAAGAAAGCCATAATCTACAAGGTGTGACTTATAAGCAATTTACAGCATCACTTATTGGAGTAAATGAAAATACAGATATAAGGCAAGAAGTGTCTGATAAACTCAACCTGAAAGTATCATCCGACATTATAAAACAACTACAATGGCTTGGATTATTTGATGATGAGCAAATTCCTTTTAGCAAGGGAACCAATGCAGACGTATTATTAGGGTTAATGCAGGAAAAAATGGCATATGAAGACCACGAAAAGGACATGATTATTGTTCATAATGAAGCTATCGTGGAATTCGATAATCGTATGGAAAAAAGAATCGCAACCATGAAAGTAGAGGGAAGACCTTTTGGACATTCTGCAATGTCAAGAGCAGTTGGACTACCAGCAGCCATTGCTTCTCGATTGATATTTGAAGGAGCAATACGATCAAAAGGGGTTTTAAAGCCAATAACAGAAGAAATATACAAACCAGTACTAGCTGAACTTGCCGAAAATGGTTATAAATTCGACCATAAAACACAAGTGATTTGATAAAACATACACCCAACAACAGCTAAAAAATCATATCCCTTAACAGCGCAATGCTTTTTAGCCAAACGTTATGTAACAAATAAAAATATGATAACAAGAGAAGCTGAAAAAAAAGATTTAGAACAACTGGTAGAATTGTTTGATGGTTATCGAGTATTCTATAGAAAAGATTCTGACCTTAAAGCAACAATAAGCTTTTTATCAGAACGATTAGATAATAAAGACTCAAAAATTTTTATTTCTGAAACCATTAACAATCAATTAGTTGGATTTGTACAATTATACCCTTTATTTTCATCTACAAGAATGAAGAAATTATGGTTACTAAATGACCTTTTTGTAAAACCTGAATTTCGAGGACAAGGATGTTCTGTAAAGCTTATTGAACGGGCTAAGAAGTTGGTAAAAGATTCATCTGCTTGTGCTATGTTTTTGGAAACCGAAAAATCAAATATTATTGGAAATAACTTATATCCAAAAACAGGATTTAAATTAAATAAAGGTTCTAATTTTTATGAATGGAGCAACAACTGAGATACACATAACAAAAAATAAGCGCCATTAAAACAGGCGTTTATTTAGAACGTTATGCAAAACAATAGAGGCCTCAAGTTTTGGGGCGAAGAAGAAAGACAATGAAAAAGAGCAAACTTGATAATAATTAAATCAAGGAGTTTTTGACATATAAAAAGGGACAAATGATGTGTAAGAGAAGTGTTATGGTATTAGCAACTATCTTGTTTTTTTTAATGGTAGCCAATTTCTGCTTTGCCACAAACTATTTCGTGGATGCAAGCAATGGCAACGACAATAATCCTGGGACTTCCCCTGCTGCAGCCTGGAAATCAATATCCAAAATAAATAATAGTTTATTTTTGGCCGGTGATTCTATATTTTTAAAACGGAAGTAAAGCTAGTCGCTAACAATGTGTATGATGTTCATAGCTGCTAAACGTACTCCACATACACTCACCGTGACAGAACAACATGCTAAATCTAATTTGGCACACTCCACTCCGGGCTTTACATTTACTAAAACAAATGTTTTCGTAAATTCGCCCTCGTGGAGCGACTACGTTTAGCGCCTCATTGTAGAACATTAAAATAAAATTGAAAGCAACCGAATTCATAGATCCTATTATTGAAGAACAACTTGTTCTATGCAAAAATGATATGAGTCAACTTGACACATTACTAGGTCAATATGCAACTATGTCTGCTACGAGTAATCAGCAAATGATTGAATATTACTCAGATTAAATAAAAAAAGTTTGCTTTTCATGGGGAACTGAAAATCTCAAAGTTGGAGCTATTAGCCTATTGTGTGAAGCAATGGCAAATTACTACTATGCTAAATTTCAAGATGTAATAACGCCATGTAATGAGGCTTTAGAAATTTTAAAAGATTCAATATTTAAGGACCTTATTGGTTTAGGTCATTTTATTTTAGGAGCAGCGAATAGAAGTTTAGGGGAATTAGATACTGCCGTAAAATATTTAATAAAGGGAACAGAAAACATTAGTCTGCGAGGGAAGTTAGGTATATACAATTGCTACTGCTATTATCAATTAGCTGAAATAAATGTCCAAATTAAAGATTTCTTGACCGCAGAAAAATATTACAATAAGGTAATTGATATAGCTAGAGAACTCGGTAGCTCCTCGGTGCTCTTTAGAGCTTATAATGGTATAGCCAATTTGAATTTGTCAATCAATAATATTGATAAATGTAAAGAGTTTCTTGATTTATCTCTTGCAGTCAAAGGGCTTAGCAATGCCGAAAAAGGACGTGGTTATTGCGACCTGGGAATTTACTACCATGAAAATGGCGAATATAAAAAAGCCATTGACATTTTAAGCAAGAGTTATGATATCAGAATTAAATCTAAGCTTCATGATGCCGCCTCGACAAGTTTATTGAATTTAGGCAAAACGCAATTGGCATATAATGATTCTAATAATGCTTTGAAAGCATTAGAACAAGCCCTTCAAATTTGTTTGGAATATCAATCGAAATCCAAACTGCTATTGTGCTATGAGTTGATAGCTGAAACATACGATAGACTTGGAGAATGATAAAAAGAACTTTAGTAATAGGAGTGACAGTTATAATATTAATCAGTTGTAATTCGATAGGTAAAAAACCTGAAACAATAATTGAAAACCAATCAATAGTTCAAGTAGTTGGAGCAATGAAAAATGTGATGTGGAAAGGAGAACTTGCCGGAACAATAAACCTTGACACAATCAATGATAAAAATGGACTTTATGGACTTGGACCTGTTGAATATTTAACTGGAGAATTACTAATAATTGATGGGAAATCCTATGTATCAGCTGTAATAACAGACTCAACTATGGCAGTTAAAGAAACTTACCAAGTTAAAGCACCATTTTTTGTTTTCGCAAATCAGACAGAATGGGATGTTGAAAACTTGTCATCAGATATTAAGACGATTAAAGAATTAGAAGAATTTATCGACAAAAAAACACTTGATTTTAAAAGACCTTTCGTTTTTAAATTAAAAGGACAAGTCAATAATGCTGAAATTCATATACAAAATTTACCAAAGGGAACAAAAGTTAGTTCACCGGAAGAAGCACATCAAGGACAGACAAACTATTCATTGGAAAACAGTGATGTGGAAATAGTAGGTTTCTTTTCAACAGAACATAAAGGTGTTTTTACACATCACGATTCCAATGTCCATATGCATCTAATTACAACCGACAGAAAGAAGATGGGGCATTTAGATAAAGTGTTATTTGGAAGCGGAACCGTGAGACTTTATTTGCCAAAAAAATGAGAACTACCGCCAACAAAAAACATGGTGCATTTGGCAGATAGTGCTAAAATAAAGATGGTAACAATAAACAAACATAGTAGTAAATTAAAAGATATGAGCATTAAAATGCCAAAAGCACCATACCCAGAACGTTGTAGCCAATAAGAGAAAAATTATGACAAAATTGAATGCTTTTTTAAAACTTTTATTTTTAAACATTTTTGTCATCCTGTATTCCTGTAATTCAAATATTGATGGATTTATCGTTGTTGGCAAAATTGACGGTGTTAAAAATGGAAAAGTTTTTTTAGCGAAATTAGATTTAATTACCAATGAAAGAATAGATGTTGATTCAACTGAAATTAAGGATGGGGAATTTACTTTTAAAGGAAAAATTGAAAGCCCATATTTACACACTCTTTTTTTTAATGATAATAAAGACAAAATTCATCTCTTTCTAGAAAATAGCGAGATAACTATTTTAGGAAATATTAAAGATATTGAAAGCGCTAAAATAATTGGATCGAGAGAAGATAGTTTATTTCATTCATATAAAATAGAAGACATTTTCGACCGAAAAAAAGGAATGGAAATAATGATCAAAAACTCTGACTATGCCTTTGCCGCTTTTACAGCTTATTATCAATTTCAATTCCACAATATTCAATCAGATACTTTGGGAATAATAATGGATGGTTTTAACGAACCTGTAAAAAAATCAATCTATTATGAGCATTTGAAAAATTTATATAATACGATAAAGAAAGTTGCAATCTCTCAACCTGCACCAAATTTTTCAGTTCCTGATACTACAGGGAATATTATTAAACTAGATGATTTTAATGGAAAATATGTTCTTGTTGATTTTTGGGCTTCTTGGTGTGCTCCTTGTAGGGCCGCTAACCCTAAATTAATTGAAGTTTACAATCTGTTTTCTGATAAAAACTTTACAATTATCGGAATCTCCGTTGATAAAAATAAAAACCGTTGGAAAAAAGCCATTGAATTTGATAAACTCCCTTGGATAAATATATCTAATTTAAAAGGTTGGGATAAAGTTTCTGAAAATTATGGAGTAACAGCCGTTCCTCAAAATTTTCTTTTAGATACTAATGGAATAATAATTGATAAAAATATTGAACTAGAGCACCTGATTGACAAACTTGATAAAATATTATCTAAATGATGAATTAAATAGTAAAAAATACCGGTTACAACAATGGCTATAATTCATTATGGTTTTATACCACGCCAAAATTTAATATATTTAACACGTCTGGTTCCTATAGCGGAAAATCCTGCCGAAATTATCAACAACGAAATCATAGCCGGAGCCTTTAGCGGCAAATAAAATATATCAATTATGGAACAAGAAAAACTTACATTTTTTGAAAGAGCTAATAATTGGCTGAAAAACTCCATCACAATCAGGCTTCTAACGATTGGGATACTTATTTTGTTATTATTGATACCCGTTTCAATGGTGCAAGAATTAATAAGGGAACGTAAATACCGGCAAGAAGGAGCGATAAGTGAAGTAAGTGCAAAGTGGGGAAAAGCCCAAACACTTATAGGTTTGGTTTTAACTGTACCATATAATGCTTATACCAAAGTTTATGATGATGACAACGATAAGTACAAATTAGTTCAATCGAGAGAATATGCTCATTTTTTACCGGATCAATTAATTATTGAGGGAGAGGTTTTCCCTGAAATGAGGTATCGGGGGATTTATGAAATCATTGTCTATAATTCTAAATTAAATTTAATGGGGGCCTTTGTAAATCCCAATTTTGAAGAGTGGAAAATAGATGAGGAAAATATTATTTGGAGTGATGCATTTGTTTCGCTGGGATTGTCCGATTTAAGAGGAATACAGGAAAATGCATCCTTCAATTGGAATGGCAAACAATATGATTTTAATCCCGGCATAGAATCAGGTGACGTAATAAGCAACGGAATAAGTTGCCGCATTCCGATTCAACCAACAGACACCAGTTCTACAGATTGGAAATTCTCTCTCGACCTAAATTTTAATGGCAGTTCCAGCCTGAATTTTATTCCTATAGGGAAATCAACTAGTGTTTCTATTAAATCTGCATGGAAAAGCCCAAGTTTTGATGGTGCATTTCTGCCTGACAGCAGAGAGATTAATAAAGATGGGTTTACGGCAAAATGGGATGTATTACATCTAAACCGACCCTACCCACAAAGTTTTCGTGGTGCAACTCAAGGTATCTTTCAATCATCTTTTGGAGTAAATTTAATTGTGCCGATAGATGAGTATCAGAAAAGCATGAGGTCAGCAAAGTATGCTGCCATGTTTATCACACTGACATTTTTGCTTTTCTTTTTTGTCCAGATACTAAACCACGTTAGAATTCATCCTATCCAGTACATCATTGTGGGCTTGGCGCTTTGTGTGTTTTACACCCTTTTAATAGCATTGTCTGAGCACCTGTCTTTTCAAATCAGTTACTTGATTTCAAGTGTTAGTATTATAGTTATGATTACACTATATGCACATAGTATTGCCAAAAACAGGAGGTTAACCAAAGTGATTGGATTGATTCTGATGCTTCTTTATTTGTTTATTTATTCTATCATCCAAATGCAGGACTATGCATTGCTAATGGGAAGTATTGGCCTGTTCATTGTTTTGGCAACAATAATGTACCTATCCAGAAAAATCGATTGGTATGCTATCCAGCCGAAAAAAACTGAATAATTTGCTGTTAAAGATTGCTCAAAAATCATAGTTGGGCAGCAACGCTTTGCAGCCTTAACATTACTAAAAATGAAAACATTACTTTATATCACATTATTCGTTTTAATCAACCTATCGTCTTTTAGCCAAAACCAAAACATATCGCAAGGACCAGTATTTGATGGCGAACCCTATATAACAGTTAACCCAGAAAATCCTCAACACATGGTAGTATGCTGGATTGGCTACAAGTTTATGCAGTTATTAACAATTAACACTTCAGTTTCCTTTGATGGAGGGTCAACGTGGAGCACGCCAGTAGATGTACCCCATTCTGTTGCAGGGTATCAGTCTGCAGATCCTTGCTTGGATTTTGATGGAAATGGCAATGTTTTTCTGGCCTATGTAGATTACAATCCAAATATTGATTCAGGCTCAACTTATTGCAGAAAATCTACTGATGGTGGTTTAACCTGGGGTACTGATGTGCCAGTTATCGGAATGCATTCTGACCCAAACAAACGTGCTCTTGACAGGCCATGGATCAATATTGACCGGTCTGGTGGAGTATTTGACGGAAACATCTATATCACCACCATGAACGCTTCTACAATGGCCGCAGTTTCTCCACCATACAACCCATATATCACAAGATCGATAAATGGCGGAACTAGTTTTGAGCCTTGGCAATATTTAGACACTGCTGGCTTTCTTGCAGGCTATTTTATAAATAACCCCATGCCCACACCCACTATTGGTTCTAATGGTACTTTTTATGCCATATACCCTAGCTATGTCTTAACTCAAAGTAATTCTGCACAGCTTATGCTGGCAACATCAACAAACGGAGGAGCAAGCTATAACCATAATGTAGCCTTTCAAGTTGCCAATGGTATAACCGATTCCTTGTCAAAAAGAGCTGGATTGCTAAGAGCCGACCCATCAGATACAAATCACCTGGTAATGCTATCGTTGTTTGCAACTCATGGAGATGCAGATGTGTTTATTAACGAAAGTTTTGATAAAGGAGCAACATGGAGCGCTGCAACTAGAGTAAATGACGATCCCATTGGAAATAACAGAATGCAAGACTTGGTTTGGGGAGATTTCGACTCAGATGGTGATTTGGTTGTAACCTGGCGTGATAGGCGAAACGGATCTGACTCTACATATCAAACTGCTTCCGAAATTTGGGGCGCGATAAAATTAAAAGGAGCAACAAGCTTTGCTTCTAACTTTAGAATATCTGATACTATTACTGCTTACGATACCATATTAGCTAAAAACGGTAATGATTTTATGTGTGTTAAATTTGTAAACGACACATTAAATGCCGTTTGGGGAGATGTAAGAAGTGGCACGATTGATATCTGGTATAACAGAATTGGATTAGACGGCACCATATTGTCCGCGAAAAAACTAAATTCAAAATCACTCCTAAGTGGCGCTATTTACCCAAATCCAACCTCTTCAATGTTAACTGTTGTGGGAAATAATATTACACAAGTTGATATTTATGATCAAAACGGTAAAATTGTATTCACAAAAAAGTATACAGGCAAGAAGAAATCTGAAAATATTAATCTGGACGATTCTTCAAAGGGAATCTACATAATAGAGATTACCACAACAGGGGGAACAATAATAAAAAAAGTAGTGAAACATTGAAATACGTTAGTTAAAAATGGCTAAAAAAGGCATGGACCAGAGACTAATGATATTTCAAGAACTGAAAAACATACTTGGCGAATATGCTGGCATTTTAGTTGAAAGTGGCAACAATGAAAATACTTATCATTTACACGGCACGATCCCTGCAAAAGTTGGCAAAACAGAATATGATGGCATCTACTTTGCCTCTGCAGTTATCAGAACAAAATTTGTTGCCCTTCATTTCTTCCCTATCTATACACATGTAAAACTATTTGATAAAATTGAACCTGATTTAAGAAAGTGCCTCAAAGGAAAATCATGTTTTCACATTAAAAAGAATGATGAAAACCTGTATAATGAAATTAGAAACCTGCTGGATTTAGGTGTAAAAGTTTATCAGAAGGAAGGTTGGATCTGAATTATTTAAAGAAATCAATGTTATCTTGCACATGGGAAATCTGCCTTTTTGAATCTATTATCTTAGCATAAAAACAACTGCAGAGGGGGAAAACACCAAAAAAGTGAATAAAAAACAATACAGCATCATAAAATAAATTTTAAACGCCATGAATGGCAAAAAGACTCATCAAGGAATTATATTTATCTTCCTTCTGCTTTCGTTAATAAGCTGTATCCATACTCCCCTTGCAATTGCACCTTCTTCAACACCTGTTGATCCAAATAACCTGAATGTATTGGGCCATGCAGTTGGAAAATCTTCCTATATCTCAGTTCTTGGCTTCATCCCTCTCGACAATCCAGACTTTAATGCTGCTATTGATGATGCTTTAAGTAATTATAATGGTGGTAAAGCCCTAATTAATGTAAGAAGTTATGCAACTACAGTGTCTTTTGTTTTCTTTTCAATACACAGCATAACTATAGAAGGAGATGTTATTGGAAATTAGGTATTTATACTATTATGTATGTCGCTAAAATGATCCCAAGAACAATAAATACAGTATTCTTTTTCAGCCTGATACTATTATTGACGAGTTGCTATAGAATGCCTGTTTCATATGCCGCGTCTACTACCCCTATTGATCCAAATAACATTAAGATATTAGGCCATGCTAAAGGAACATCTGAGTATTTTTCATTATTTGGCATGTTTCCAACAAGATTATTTGGCATGTTCCCAGCAAACAAACCAGATTTTAATGCTGCCATTGAAGATGCAATAAGTAATTATAAAGGAGGCAAAGCGTTAATTAATGTGCAATGTTATTCTACGCTTATCTCTTTCCATAATATCGGCACCTTAAACATATTGACCGTTGAGGGAGATGTTGTTGGTAAATAGAATTAGATTATTGGAAAGTATTTTTCAGCAAGATAAACTTGCTTAACATATAATATACCTTGAAAACAAAGTGAAATATACGTTTGAAACCGTTTGCTGTTGCATTTGTGGCAAAGACAATTTTAAGCAGACCTCAAATAAGGAGAAGCTTGATTTGCCTACAAGCGTCATATTATGTAACGAATGTGGTTTGGGTTATTTAAACCCAATACGGGATGATGACAGGATAATATAGCTTCCAAAAACCTTTAGCTTTAGCCACTTCTAGTGAGGCAACCTTCCTCTTAATGCCCCATAAGTGAGTGTTCCTATAACAGCACTAAAAATCACTACAATAAAGACAGAAACCCCATTCCCAACTAAAGTAAACATAGGGCCCGGACAAGCACCAGATAAAGCCCAGCCAAAACCAAAAACAATTTCTCCAAGCAAATAGTGCGGAACTCTAACGTTCTTCTTTTTGCCCAATCTGTTTCATTATTAAATACAAGCATCAAAACTTTAATCTTTATCTTTGAAACATGAAGATCTCTGAGCAATATAAACATGACTTTGAGCCAGAATTACTCAAAGAATTCGAGCAGAAAGCCAAGCACCTTTCAGTAAAAGCAAATGACACCATCCTCAACATAGGCCAAACAATTAGAGTAATGCCGATAATTATCTCCGGAATAGTGAAAATTTCACGGGTTGACGAAATGGGCCGGGAGCTATTACTTTATTACGTAAACCCCAATGAAAGTTGTGCTATGACATTTACTTGTTGTATGCAACATCAACCAAGTGAGGTAAAGGCGGTAGCAGAAGAGGATGTTGAGTTTTTGGCTATCCCTATTTCTGTAATGGATGAATGGATGATCAAATACCCTTCATGGGTTCATTTTGTAATGAAAACCATTCTCACCCGGTTTAATGAGCTTTTAAAAACAATTGACCATATTGCCTTTCAGAAATTAGATGAACGATTAATTCATTACCTTAGGGAAAAATCAAAAGTAACTGGATCAAAGCTAATTAATCTTTCGCACGAACAAATTGCAAATGAACTGGCAACATCTAGAGTGGTAATTTCACGACTGCTGAAAAAACTAGAGAACGAAAAGAAAATCCTTCTATACCGAAATCAAATCAAGCTGCTTAGAGAATTGTAACAAATGTAACTGTCCTTTGTTTTTTGTTGGTGCACCTTTGCAATATGAATTATCTCAACAAATATAAAGCTATCATCCTAGGAATATTTTTAGGAGCATTAACAGGTTACCTCTACTTTCATTTTGTGGGATGTGCCAATGGTACCTGTTCCATAACATCAAAGCCGCTTAATAGTACATTATATGGTGCAATGATGGGTGGGTTATTGGCCATCAGTTTTAAAAAAGACAAAACTAACGCAAATAATAACCAAGAATCATGAGCAACAAAAGAACAATTATTGACGTAAGAACGCCCAGGGAATTTATGAATGGAAGTATTGTTGATAGCATCAACATACCATTACAAGAAATTCAAAAAAGGTTAGATGAAATCAAATCTCTCAAGAAACCAATCATTCTTTGCTGTGCAAGTGGCGACCGAAGTGGACAGACGACTGAATTTCTAAAAAGCTGTGGTGTGGATTGTGAAAATGGGGGTAACTGGATGGAGGTGAATTCTATTAATTAACATTTTTGTAAAATTAAATGAATCCGACAAAAGACATACAATGCTGTAATACCTCCTGCGCTTCACCTTTCAATGGAACTTTTTGGGATGAAAAGTACAAAGCAAATGAAACCGGATGGGATTTAAATCAGATTTCGCCACCCCTAAAATCGTTTATCGACACGATTTCTGATAAAAGCTTACGTATTCTTATCCCTGGATGTGGCAATGCTTACGAAGCAGAATATCTATTACAACAAAGATTCACAAATATCACTATTATTGATATCTCATCTACACTTATTGAAAAACTTAATGTCAAATTTGATGGGCAACCTATCCAGGTGCTGCATGGTGATTTTTTTGAACACAAAGAAAAATACGACATGATCTTGGAGCAAACATTCTTTTGTGCCCTTGATCCCTCCTTACGAGCAAACTATATAAAACATTGCCATAACTTATTAAATAATAGTGGTAAAATAGTTGGATTATTGTTTGACGTCATTTCCGACAAACAAGGGCCCCCATTTGGTGGAACAAAGAATGAATATCAGAAATTGTTTGAGCCTTTGTTTCTTTTCAAACAATTTAATAAATGCAGCAATTCTGTTCAAGCAAGGAACGGAAATGAATTATTTATTGAAATGAAGAAAAAAATACTTACTAAAAACCAATAATAACAAAATGGTGAACAAACTAAAGCAATTACTTGGATTTAGCCCAAGCGTAGATTTTAAAGAGCTCTTTCAAAAAGGTGCTCAAATAATTGATGTCAGAACAAAAGGAGAATATCAAGGAGGACATATTAAGGGTTCTACAAACATCCCCTTGCAAAACATAAATAACAGTTTGGCTAAAATCAAAACCAATAAACCCATAATAACTTGTTGTGCATCAGGAATGAGAAGTGCTTCAGCAAAGAGTATCCTGAAATCAAACGGCTTTAATAAAGTCCATAATGGTGGAGGATGGAAGAGATTAGAAAATAAAATCAAGTAACAATTAGGAAAATATAAGATTATGAAAAATATTGTAACATTAATAATTGGAGTTCTATTATTCCATTCTACAAAAGGCCAAAATGCTCTATTTATACCTGATTCATTAATGGGCAAAGAGATTAACCTAACACTCCAAAATGGAACCCATCAATTTTATAGTGGCCAGCCAACAATAACTATGGGTGCTAACGGTAATATACTAGGCCCTACATTAGTCCTAAATCAAGGTGACTTTATCAATTTTACAGTAAACAACCAGCTTATGAACACAACAACCATTCATTGGCATGGCCTTCATGTAGCTCCTGAAAATGATGGAGGACCACACACTCCAATCTTGCCAAATACTACTTGGTCACCGAGTTTCACGATAATGGATAAAGCTGCTACATACTGGTATCACCCACATTTACATCATTTTACCAACGAGCATGTTTCCAAAGGAATCTCTGGAATAATTATTGTTAAAGACAGTATCGAAGCACAACTTTCCCTACCAAGAACCTATGGCATAGATGATTTTCCCCTGGTGATACAAACAAAAGACTTTGATGTTGATAATCAAATTATAGTTGAATCAAATGCCGATGATGTTGTTATGGTAAATGCCACTATCAACCCATACCTTGATGTTCCTTCTCAAGTTGTTCGTTTTCGGATTCTAAATGGCTCTTCTCAACGTACATTCAATTTAGGGCTAAGCAATAATCAAGATTTTTATCAAATCGCTTCTGATGGTGGTCTTTTGAATTCCTCGTTTCAAACAACAAGGTTATTGCTTGCTCCGGGAGAAAGGGCTGAAATTTTAATTGACTTTGTTGGCATGAACGGACAAACCACATATCTGAAAAGCTATGCTTCTGAACTTTCTAACGGAATTTATGGTGCTACCTATCCAGGAATGGGGCAAGGCCTGTCTATGACAGGATACAACCCTAACCCACTAAATGGAAGTGATTTTGACATCATGCAATTTGTCGTCGTTCCCCAAACTTCAAATCCAATTATTACTGTTCCATTAAATTTGGCAACCGTTAC
>DTSC01000134.1 GCA_012965625.1 Flavobacteriales bacterium
CCATGGTGGCAAGGCCCCTATATGCATCCGTTTAAATCCACATATTATGGCTGGAGGAAATTACCAGATCTCTACTGGTCATATAGATTCTAAATTTGGCATCTCTATCCATCAGCTCAGGCATATCGAACGTATCATTGAAACGACAGGACTGAAAGTAAATGGCCTTCATATGCATACAGGCTCTGATATCTTAAATGTTGATGTCTTTTTACGGGGAGTAGACATACTCTTTGAATCAACCAAGTACTTCCCTGACCTGGAGTTTATTGATCTGGGCAGTGGTTTTAAAGTACCTATGGCACCTACTGAAAACTCAACGGACATAGAAGCCCTCGGAAAGGACCTCTCAAAAAGATTTAACAGTTTCTGTAAAGATTATGGCAGAGAGCTAGAACTCTGGTTTGAACCCGGTAAATTTCTGGTTAGTGAAGCCGGAACTTTTTTATCAAAAGTAAATGTAATTAAACAAACAACTGCTACAGTATTTGCCGGAATTGATTCAGGCTTTAATCACTTGATAAGACCCATGTTTTACAGCTCATATCACCATATCATTAATGCTTCAAACCCTAATGGCATTGAGCGGATATATACTGTTTCGGGATATATTTGTGAAACAGATAATTTTGCCTGGGACAGAAAGATCAATGAAATTAAAGAAGGTGATATTCTTGCCTTCCAAAATGCAGGTGCTTACGGATTTCAGATGGCATCAAACTACAACTCCCGCTTAAGGCCACCTGAAGTATTAATCATGCAGGGCAAGGATTATCTAATCAGAAAAAGGGAGGAGCTGGAAGAAAATCTAAGGAATCAGATCATTCTTGATTTATAAATATCAAGCAATTCACTATAAGGACTTAATGTTTATAAATAATGACTGTTAAGTATATAATCCTTTTTTTATACCTGGGGATTCTCTTCATTATTGGAATACTGGCATCCAAAAAAATTACCGGAGCTAAAGATTATTTTGTTGGCGGTAAAAAGCTGGGATACTGGGTTGTGGCATTTTCTTCACGTGCAACGGGTGAATCCGCCTGGTTGCTTTTGGGGTTAACTGGCATGGGTGCCATGATAGGCTTGCAGGCTTTGTGGGTGGTTCTCGGCGAGGTCTTGGGTGTATCTATTGCCTGGTTGTTCATGGCCAAGCCCTTTAAAAGATTGACAGATCAATACGATTCTATTACAATCCCAGATTACCTGGTAAGCCATTTTAAAACTTCTTCCAACTACCTTAGGATTATTGCAGCCACTGCACTTTCCTTGTTTGTGACTATCTACGTAAGCGCACAAATAGATGCCACAGGGAAAGCATTTGAATCTTTTTTAGATTGGAATTATTATACAGGAGCCATCACGGGTTTTGTTATTGTTACTCTTTATATTACATCTGGGGGATTTGTAGCGGTAGCCTGGTCTGACCTTTTTCAGGGATTAATTATGCTCTTGGGCCTCGTTCTATTGCCAATAGCTGCCCTCCTGTCTATTGACAACCAGGCTGAAATAATCGATGGGCTAAACGCAATTGATCCAAGTCTGTTTAGTATCTGGGGCAGCGGCGGATTTACAATCCTAAACTTCCTATACTGCATAGGATTATTGATGATAGGCATTGGTTTCATGGGCTCACCACAGGTATTTGTTCGTTTTATGTCCATCAACGATGAAGAAGAGATCAATAAAGGAAGATGGGTAGCCATAGTCTATACGCTTTTGGCTACAGGTGCAGCGGTCTTAATAGGCATGTTGGGACGATTTATGTTTACGGATGCTCAACAAGATGTTGTTGCAGTGTTGGGTAATGGTGCCGAACAAGTCTTGCCCATTATGGTAGAACACATATTCCCGATTGCCCTGGTAGGGATTTATATTGCTGCGGTACTATCTGCTATCATGAGTACCATCGATTCCCTTTTAGTAGTGGCATCCAGTGCTGTAACCAGAGATTTTTATCAGCAAATATGGAATCCGCAATTAAAAGAAGAAAACATGGCCAAAATCTCCAGGGTAGTTACTATTACACTGGCCTTATTTGCTCTTGCCATTGCCCTTTCTGTAGCTGCTCTATCTCCAACAAGGAACATTTTCTGGTTTGTGATTTTTGGATGGTCAGGAATTGCAGCTACCTTTTGTCCGGTAATGATCCTCTCTCTGTTTTGGAAAAAATATACTGCCCATGGTGCAATAGCTTCTATGGTAACAGGTTTTATATGTGTTCCCGTCTTTAAGTTTGTAATGCCGCTAATTCCGGGCTTAGGCTTGTATTTTGAAAAATTAGGAGAGCTTACGCCTTCCTTCTTTATGGCATTAATTATTGGTGTTGTTACAAGTAAATTTAAAAAGACTAAGGCTAATGACTTATAAGGTTGGATGCTGCCAATACGATCCCCAATTATTGGATATTAAAGGCAACTTGGAAAAGATGGAAGCCCTTTTGGATGGTGTAAAGGCTGATTTAATAGTCTTGCCTGAACTAGCCGCCTCAGGTTATGTTTTTAATTCAAAAGCTGAGGTTGATTCTGTGGCAGAAGATGGATTATCAGGCCCCTCTGCCACCCTGTTTAAAAGACTAAGCCTTGCCAACAATACAAGCTATGTATTGGGATTTTGTGAAAAGTCCGGCGACAAATTATTCAATTCACTTATGATGGTTAATCCCAATGAGGAGGTGTTCATCTATCGAAAAACCCATCTATTCTATGAAGAAAAGTATTGGTTCCAGCCCGGAGATACCGGATTCAATGTTTTTGAGGCAAAGGATGGAGTAAAGGTGGGCCTTATGCTGTGTTATGATTGGGTGTTTCCAGAATCAGCAAGGACCCTTTCTTTGAAAGGGGCACAGATCATAGCGCATCCATCCAATTTGGTATTGCCCTGGTGCCAGCAAGCAATGCTTACGCGCTCCTTGGAGAACCATGTTTTCAGTATTACTGCTAACAGGACAGGGTTGGAAAAAAATGGGGATAAAGAGTTGTTGTTTACCGGTGAAAGCCAGGTAGTCTCAACCAAAGGGGTACTCTTGCATCGCATGAGCAAAAAGGAGGAAGGGGTATTTATCATTGAAATTGATCCAGAACTTGCGTTTGACAAGGCCATTACTGAACATAATCATGTGTTCAATGACAGAAACCCAGATTTCTACATATAATTGAATCTTCTAAGGCGATTTAAGCCTAGCTTGTTATTGATTACAGTATTTATCTAATTTTAATCTGGTAAATTTTGTTTATTTAGAAATAATGAAGTAAAATTGTAAGAGCGATAAATTCAATTCACAATTACATGTCAATACTTATCAAAAATGGAAGGGTCATCACAGCCAGTGATGATTGCCAAGCAGATATTTTCATTGAAAATGAAACAATCAGGGCCATAGGGAAAGATTTAGACATGGTTGCTGATGAAACCATTGATGCTTCAGGAAAACTGGTCTTCCCTGGATGTATCGATCCTCATGTACACCTTGACATGCCTTTCATGGGTACCTATTCCAGTGATGATTACGAAACAGGGACGCGTGCAGCACTTTTTGGAGGTACTACCTCAGTAATTGAATTTATTCTGCAAACTCAGGGCGATACACTGCACAATGCACTGAAAACCTGGCAGGAAAAATCCATACCCAAAGCAGTTGGAGATTTTGGATACCATATGGCGGTGACTGATTTTAACGATGATGTGGCCAAAGAGGTTGTTCAAATGATCGAAGAAGAAGGGATCTCTTCCTTCAAAACGTTTATGGCCTATAAAGGAGCTTTGATGATTGATGACGGGCAGATGGTTCAACTGATGAAGGTAGTTAAAAAGCATGGTGGCATCGTTACCGTACATGCGACCAATGGGGATATGATCGATTCCCTTATTTCCAAAAACCTGGAAGCGGGAAATACAAAGCCCCTGTATCATTACTTGTCTCAGCCAGAAGTTACAGAGGCAGAGGCATCAGGCAGATTTTGTGACATGCTTAACTATACAGGTTGTCCGGGATATATTGTGCACATGACCTGTGAAGGGGCATTGAATGCCGTTAGAAAGAGAACTCAGCGAAATCAGAAAGTATTTGTGGAAACGTGCACGCAATATCTGATGATTGATGCTTCACTGTACGAGCAGGAAGATGGCGCTAAATGGGTTATGAGTCCACCCTTGAGGGAGAAGAAAGACCAAGAAGCCCTTTGGAGCGGTATAAACCAGGGAATTGTACAGGTGGTTGGTACAGATCACTGCCCTTTTACCTTGGAGCAAAAAGCAATGGGCAAAGACAATTTTGCCAAGATACCCAATGGCCATCCAGCTATTGAACACCGGATAGAATTTATGTATTCTGAAGGAGTAAGAAAAGGAAAAATTTCTCTTAATAAATTTGTAGAAGTTTGCTCCACCAATGCTGCGAAAATTTTTGGGATGTATCCTAAAAAGGGAGCTATTGGAATTGGGTCAGATGCAGATATTGTTATTTTTGATCCAAATAAAGAGCATACGATTTCTGTTGATACCCATCACATGAATTGTGATTATTCCGGTTATGAAGGATGGAAGGTAACAGGAAAAACAGAAACCGTTCTGTTAAGAGGAAAAGTAGCTATTAGCAATAATGAATGTCATTTAAATCCAGGTGATGGAAAGTTTATTCCCAGAGGAAAGTCATCCATGGTCATTTAGTAATTTAATTTTTTAAAGATATGCCAAGAAAAGTAAAATCAGGATTAATTCAGCTGAGTCTTCCCATGACTGAGGGCGAAGGGACCATAGCTGAGATATGCGAAGCAATGTATCAAAAGCACATTCCGTATATAGAGGATGCTGGAAAGCAAGGCGTACAGATACTATGCTTACAAGAGATCTTTAATACGCCTTATTTCTGCCCCGGGCAGGACAATGCTTGGTACGCTTCTGCTGAGGCAGTGCCAGGGCCAACCACGGAAAGATTGCAGGAAATCGCTAAAAAGTATGATATGGTAATGGTGGTACCTCTTTATGAAAGGGAGCAGGCAGGGGTGTTGTACAATACAGCGGCGGTTATTGATGCAGATGGCGAATATTTGGGTAAGTACAGAAAGAACCACATTCCCCATACAACTGGATTTTGGGAAAAATACTTTTTTAAGCCGGGTAATTTGGGTTATCCTATCTTTCAAACCAAATACGCCAAGGTGGGTGTGTATATCTGCTATGACAGGCATTTCCCTGATGGAGCAAGGGCTTTGGGATTAAATGGTGCCGAGATCGTTTACAATCCCTCAGCAACAGTTGCAGGTTTAAGTGAATACTTATGGAAGCTGGAGCAGCCTGCCCATGCCGCCGCCAATGGTTATTTTATGGGCTGTATTAATAGAGTTGGTGAAGAGAAGCCCTGGAATTTGGGCAAGTTCTATGGTCAGTCCTATTTTGTAGATCCACGAGGGCAGATTTTTGCGGAAGCATCACGAGATAACGATGAATTGCTGGTTGCTGAATTTGACCTTGACCTGATCGAAGAGGTGCGATCTACCTGGCAGTTCTTTAGGGACAGAAGACCTGAAACGTATGGCGATCTAACAAAACTCTGATTTACTACTCATTTTGAATTAGATATAGTTATGGCTGAATTTAAAAAACCCGGATCAGAAAAAGAGTTTGAGAAAAATTTTTCACAGCTGAATCCCTTAATGGATGATACGCAGGCTTACTACGAAAGCTCCAGGTGCTTGTTTTGCTTTGATGCACCTTGTATAAATGCCTGTCCAACAGAAATAGATATTCCTCTTTTTATTCGACAGATAAACGCCGATAATTCTGAAGGTGCCGCAAAAACCATATACGACTCCAATTGGTTTGGCCATTCTTGTGGTCAGGTTTGCCCTACTGAGGTATTGTGTGAAGGGGCCTGTGTATACAACAATCAAGATGTTAAACCTATTGAGATTGGAAGGTTGCAAGCCTATGCTACGGATAAGGTAATAGCAAGCAATAAGAAGCTGTTTCTTACTGGCAAACCAAATGGAAAGAAAGTTGCTGTTATAGGTGCGGGGCCAGCGGGAATCTCCTGTGCTTGTGAACTTCGCATGTACGGGTATGAGGTAGATATCTACGAGGCCAAGGCAAAACCTTCTGGGTTAACTGTTTATGGAGTAGCACCTTATAAAATCACCAACAAAGCTGCCCTTGATGAAATGGCTTACCTGCAAAAACAATTTAAATTCAATATCAACTATAATTCGCCTATTCGATCAAAAGGTGATTTACAAAAACTGGAAAAAGACTACGATGTCATCTTTATAGGAATTGGATTAGGAGCTACCTCCAGTATAGATTTGCCTGGAGAAAAATTGCAGAATTGTATCGGAGCGGTAGAGTTTGTTGAAGTGCTTCGTATGAAGCACCACAAAATACAGGTTGGCAAAAGAGTAGTGATATTAGGAGGCGGCAATACGGCCATGGATGCCGCTTCAGAATCAGCGAGGATGGGAGCAGAAAGTGTGGTGCTTGCTTACCGAAGATCTAGAGATGAAATGGGTGCCTATGAATTTGAATACGATCTTGCCAAGGGTGTAGGGGCAAAAGGGCTATTCAATGTAACACCACTTGAAATATTGGGCGATAAAAAAGTAGAAGGTGTACGGTTTATAAAAAACAAATCATCCTACGGTAAAATAGAGAAAATAAGAGGAAGTGAATTTCTAGAGCGCTGTGATATGGTGATATTAGCTACAGGACAGTCCAAGCAGGTGAACTTGTTGGAACAAATAGAAGGACTGGATTTGGATAAAAAAGGTAGAATAATTGATAATCGGGGCAGGATCATTGTGAATAAGAAAAATTTTCAAACCCATAATCCAAAGTATTTTGCTGCTGGAGATGCTGTAAATGGGGGTGTGGAAGTGGTCAATGCTGTCGCAGAAGCAAAAATTGCTGCAAAGGGAATCCATGATTACCTTGCTGGTGCTGATGGTCGTCGGAAAATTTCCATACCTAAGCCCGCACCTAAACCTAAAACAAAGAAAAAGATTGGAAAGACTATATTGAAAAACCCCAATCCGTAAACATTTTAAAAAAATATCTATGCCCGATTTATCTTCAAATTTAGCAGGAATAAAGTCACCCAATCCGTTCTGGTTGGCTTCAGCACCACCGACAAATTCCGGATACCAAGTCATGAAAGCTTTTGATCAAGGTTGGGGTGGTGCAGTATGGAAAACCCTAGGAGTTCCTGTAGTGAATGTATCAAGCAGGTATGGTGGGGTCAACTACCGGGGTAACCGGCTGATAGGGCTCAATAATATTGAATTGATCACGGACAGGCCTTTAAAGGATAACCTGCGGGAGATCGAGGAAGTGAAAAAGTATTTTCCCGACCATGCAGTGATCGCATCTCTAATGGTGGAATCTAAAAAAGAGTGGCACCAAATAGTTAAGGATGTTCAAAATGCCGGCAGTGATGGCATTGAGCTAAATTTTGGTTGCCCGCACGGGATGTGTGAAAGGGGCATGGGCTCTGCTGTAGGACAAGAGCCCAAGGTTTTGGAAACCATAGTAGGTTGGGTACAAGAAGTAGCAACCATTCCTGTGATAGTAAAATTAACACCCAATATAAGTGAAATTACCGAGCCTGCCCTGGCAGCAAAACGGGGTGGGGGCGATGCCATTAGCTTGATCAATACCATCCAAAGCATTGTAGGCGTGGATATTGATAATTTTGTGCCTTACCCTATTGTGGATGGGCAAAGTACCAATGGTGGGTATTGTGGGCCAGCGGTTAAACCCATTGCACTGAACATGGTTAAAAACTGTGCATTGCATCCAGATGTAAAATTGCCCATTTCAGGGATAGGTGGCATAGAGAATTGGAAGGATGCAGTTGAGCACATCTTACTGGGGGCTACCAATGTGCAGGTTTGCACTGCAGTAATGCATTATGGCTTTGGTATCATTCGTGAAATGATACCCGGATTGGAGCGGTACATGACAGAGAAAAAGTTCAAAACCATTGATGCCATAGTGGGCAAGGCCCTTCCCAATGTAAAGAACTGGGAAAACCTGAACCTGAATTACAAAGTGGTAGCAGAGATAGACGAGAAAAAATGTATTGAATGCCAGCTTTGTTACACCGCTTGTGAAGACGGTGCGCACCAGGCCATTGGCCTTTCCAACCAGGAAGGCAATAGGGTGCCCTACATTATTGAGGAAAACTGTGTAGGATGTAATCTATGCTCTCTTGTTTGCCCGGTAGAAGAATGTATCACTATGGTGCAAAAGGATGATGGCAAACAGAAATTAACCTGGAGTGAAAGGACTAAAAATGGAAACATCCCAACTACTTTTGATGACCCATTGGCCGGAGGACTTCACCATTGGGTGCCTGAACCTATGGAAGCATTAAAGAAGAAAAAGTAATACTCGGTGATTTACATTGCTATACAGATGATTGTCATCAGGACCAAGAAGTTTAAGTGCATCACCTAAAAAAGATGATGGTTCTGCTCACCAAACATAGGATGAACTGACGAATTCCAATAAAATTCCAAATACTTGGAATGATAAAAGAGCAGGTGGTTACGGTCATTTTGTGCCCCCCCTGAAGATGCCTTTAAAACTACTCGTAAAGACAATTCAGGAGATAGAGCAAGTAAGAAATACTAATTTATCGTAATAGTGTTACTCTCCCAAAGTATTGGTGCTTTCTCTCACTAAGATCAGTTGTATAAACAACCCATACATAGACACCCTGCTGTGCTTTTTGATTGTTGTTATTTCCACTTCCATCCCATGGAACATGGTATTTATCTGTTCTAAAAACCTGACCACCCCAACGGTTATAAATAATCATCTCAAAAGAGGCTATATCTAAGCCAATTATCTTAGGAATAAAAACATCATTATAACCATCACCATTGGGGGTAAATGAATTTGGAATATGAAAAATGTAATCTGGGTCAATTGAAATTAATCGCGTAACAGTATCTGAACAAGTGTGTTGATTTTTTAATATTTGTATAACCGTATAATGTCCCGTATCAAGAAAAGCATGACTTTGATTTGCACCCTCAACACCAAGATCAAATAAATTAGTTCCATCTCCAAAATCCCAAGACCAGCTTAGACTTATGCCTATAGACTGATCAGTAAAAGCAACAATTGGCGCCAGTATGGTTGTTGGTTGCGGATTAACAGAAAAGCCTGCTATTGGTTTTGGCCATACATTTATCATATTGGATTTCGTTAATGAATCCAGACAACCATCTGATGAAATTGCTATTAATCTAATTGTTGCATAGCGCGCTGTACTCGCATCAAGTGCCGAATAACAATGTTGTGGAAACTGAATAGTGGAGCTGTCTCCATCTCCAAAATCCCAAGACCAACTCCCAATATTACCACTTGAAATGGATGTTGCATCTATAAAAGAAACACAAAATGGCTCACAGCCACTAGAGGTATCAGAAGTAAAACTTACAATTGGTAATGGATACACCTCAAAACTAAAATTAGTATCACCAATACAGCCATCGGCAGATGTTACACTGAGATTAATAGTGTATACCCCATCAGAAGTATATATGTATGTAGGGTCTTGTAAATTAGAAGTGCCATTTAGGTCACCAAAATCCCATAACCATGAGCTATTTATTCCAGGAGAATTAATAGTAGAAGCATCTGTAAAAAATGCTGAATCATTTAAACAAACAGGGTTAATTACCATAACTGCAACAGGAATTGGATGAATTTGAAGAGGTAAAGTTACGGTGTCAGTACAGAAATAATTTGACGATATAACTAAACTCACTGCATAGGTGCCATCAGTACTATAATTGTGTATTGGGTTTTGTAATGTAGACGAGCTCCCATCACCAAACTGCCAATCCCACGAATTAATAGTCCCATTAATTACTGTAGAGTTGTCATTGAATTCAGCAGAGTCATATAAACATACTGCTGTGGTATAATAATCAGCATTGGGAACAGTATGAATTGTAATTGAATTTTCAACTGAATCAATACAACCTTTGTTTGAAACAAGAACTAATTTAACTATAAAAGACGTATCTGCATTATAAAGGTGACTTGTATTTTGATTAGTTGAAGTAGCTCCATCACCAAAATCCCATATCCATGAATTAATTATTCCACTATTTATTATTGATGTATCTGTAAAAATGGCCAAATCATAAAGACAAACATCAGTAAATAGAAAACCAGCTTTAGGGATTGAATAAATTTCAATGGGGATTCCTTTTACATCATTACACCCACTATCCGACATAACTGTAAGAACAATAATATAGGTACCAGCTGTATCATAAACATAATTTGGATTCTGCAAACTTGATGTGCCAGCCGGAGGACCATCACCAAAATCCCAATCATAGGATACAATACTACCATTACTCAAAAAAGCATTTTCAATCATTATTGCAGTATCATTTGCACAAACATTTAAAAAGCTAAAGTCAGCGGCAGGTACGGGATTTACTATACAATTAATTGTCGTGTCATGAAAGCATGCACCACCAGCTGTTGCTACTACTAAATTTACTGGAAACTGACCTGCATTTGAAAACAGATAAGATGTATTTTGCGCATTGGTATCTACTATTCCATCATTATCAAAATCCCATGCCCAATTTGTTATTATACCACCATTGCTATTTGAATTGTCTGACAATACACTAATTGTTCCAAAACACTCATAAGTAAAAGAAAAAGAAGCTTCCGGTATAGGGAAAGCGGTTATCATAATCGTATCTCTTTTCTCACAGAGGGAATCTTCACTTTCCTTTAAAACCTGTACTATAAATTGCCCTGTAGTATCAACATAAATAAGTTGGGAGGTGTCACCAGAGTTCCAAATGTAGTGATCATACCCAACTCCAGCATCAAAGGCAACACTATCACCAATACACAGAATAGTATCAGCACCTAAAAAGACATCATCAACACCGATAATTGTAATAGTATCTGAAATAGAAGAATCAATATAACATGGAAAATGTACTATGGTTGAGACAATGTACTTTCCGGTATCTGGAAATTGGAACACCGGTTCGAAATCTGTCGACTGAGTGATAAGAATAGAATTAATATCTGTAACTGTCCATTCTATAAGATTTACCAATGTTGTATCTGATAACTGAAATTCTGTTTGATCGTTAAAGCACAATTTCTTTGAATTAATTGCAATTGGTTGGGTTATAAAGAAGGAAGGGAATGCAGGCAATCCCAATGAATTAATAATGGTTGTTCCAGAAAAAGTATTTGTACCCGCTATACTCTGTCCGTTGTCTACATAATTACAGCCAGCTCCTGGTATATTGGGATCATTTATACATCCTAAATAATCTAAATTTTGCAATGCAGCATAGATCTTCCCATTTGGAGCCATTTGTAAAGCACACATTTTATAGCCAAATATGTTTCCAGTTGTTCCAATGATAGTCCTTGATGCCTGAAAAGCAGCATTATTTAGGGTCGTTAAATCATATTGGTAAATATTTGAATTATTTAATCTCGCGGCATACAATAGGTTGTTATCACTAGAAAACTCTAGCGTATACCCACCGAGGTTATCACTAAACTTAAAGGCAAGTTGCCCTGTATTATTATCAAAATCAAAAACTTGAGTTCGGGCAACTCCATTTGAATTTGCTAATGCAACTAACCTGTTATTTGGCGAAACTTTTATATTTCCCCAGGCTGAAGGTGTAGTACTTCCGGCATTACTAATTACAGGTGTTAGGTTTACACCAGCTGAAGTAATACTATAAACATTAAAAGTGTTATTTCCAGCTTCTTTTCCTATTATCCAATAATCACAACCATTACTATGTCGTGCTACATTAGCACCTTCTACCGTCGTAGTACCAAATAAGTGAGTATTTTTATTGGATACTAATACATCACCCAATGAACCGTTTAGATTCATGTCAACCTCACTATATCTAACACCATTCGGACCATACTGATAATCAATTGTAATGATATAATAACTATCAAATCTTTTCAACCCATAATTATATGTACCTGGCTTTGGGCAAATCACAGCTGATTGTGTTGAACTTGGGTTTCCCAATAACCCTGATCCATTAGGCATTAGATTATGATTGGCATCCCAAACAAAAATACCATCAGTATAAAATAATAAATTACCTGCCTTTGAAGAGACGGCAGCACATCCTTCACCTGTTGTTAAATGTCCATTTGTCAAAATAGTTGGAGGAGTTGTAGAGAAATTCAAACCAGCATACCTTCCAAAGTACCAATTGTCACCCTCTCCCTGAGAAAAGCTCTTTATGCTCATGCAACAAAAAAGAAAAATAAGCAGATAAATTCCTTTATTTAGCATCTTCTTCTCTAATATAAATCCAAACTCCACCAAAATCATATTAATCTTTATCTAATTTAACTTTCTACTTATATTTAATAACTATTCAATTCTAACAGACAAATTTAATAACGCCATTTAGATTTTCTAAAACAAACTATGTGGCTGGTTTCCAGAGCTTTTACCAGATACTGTTGAATTCAAGTTAATAAACTGTAATGATAATTCCAAGCCTCCATTACCATTTGAGATTTCAGTTAATCCGGAAACAGTTAGATCATAACTAAACCCGATTAAAAAATTTGATATCTCCAACATAATAGTGGGGATAAATGCATCTCCAAGACGATATGAACCTCCCATCAAGACTGCCGACTCCTTTAGGAATCCTGTATATTTAGACTCTTCGCTCAGGGTGTAGCGCATCAATCCTCCTAGGTTAATTTCTCCAAGAGGCCCTTGCTTGAGTATTAGGAAGTTAGGAACTAGATTGATATTTGTATTTGCTATACCAATTGTTGCACTTCCGTGAAGAACAATTTTTTGATGTAAATTTTCTTCATCAAATTCTTGTACCGGTTTATTTATATGATAAACAGCAATCCCTGTATTCACAACCAGTTGATCATGCGAGGACATAGTATTGCTGCCCTTACCGTATTGCCATGCCATCCCTACAGAAAAATCACTATAAACATCATTTTCATAAGAATTTATTTCTCCTGACAACAATCCGGGATTGTAAGCATTACCCTCATACTGACTCCCCCACTCCATTTTTGAAGCATCAATACTTTTCTGTGCAAACCCACCCTGAATTCCAGCAATAATTCGTTGCATATTATTTATTGGTATGCTACTGGATAATGAGAAGTTAACCTGAGTTGTACTTAATTTTGTATCTCCAGCAATATCCTTGTAAACAAAGAGTCCGGCAGACAAATATTTATTGCCCATTTTCTTTTTAAGTATACCCATATCAAAAGAAAATGCATAGGTTTTATAGGGTGAACCAATGGAAGCCCATTGGTTTCGGTAATTTACAATCCCTCTAAAAGCACCATTAAAATTTCCCGTAAGTGCAGGATTTATCAACATTGGCGTTTGCCTAAACT
>DTSC01000135.1 GCA_012965625.1 Flavobacteriales bacterium
ACTTGCTGAATTGCTATTCGTGCCCCAACTTCAAGTATAGGTCGGCTGTAATTATGCTTCCCTTTAGCATTATCAAAAAATCTCCCTGCTGGATCTACCATCGCATCCGACCCTTTCATATCCCCATTTGTTTCAGGAATTATGTTCGTAATATTTTCCAGTTTTTTGTGGGCGTCAACAAATCGTAGAAATTGTTCCTGACTTACGGTTAATGAATTTATTTTATTATCATTTTGTCCCTCAATAGGCAATACTTGAAGCACCTTCCATCTTTTAGGTATTGAATGCTGAATTAACTTCGATAAATTTTCAGTGAAATTTTTACTCGTAACAACGGTGTTGATTTTTAAGCCATAACCATACTTCTTTATGCTATCCGCCAGGTTTAAATAATATTCCAATGTTAGAGGTGTTCTCCCGGTGATTGCTCTCCCCATATCTATGTTTGTTTCAGGATTCAAACTGTCAATGCTAATGGCAATCCAATCAAGATATTCTTTGTTGGCTGCTAAAAACTCATTGGTTAATTTGCTGCCATTGGTAACGATCATTGTCGTCATGCCACTTTCTTTTGCTATTGTAATCAGATCAGGCAGCCATGGGCAAAGTGTTGGCTCGCCCCCAGCGAAAGTGATCTTTTCAAAACCAATTTCAGCAAGCTGTAGCACCACCTCAATGGCGTCTTGTTTTGGCAGATGGCCTTTAGGTAAAATGCTGTTCTTTACATCTTGAAAGGTTGCGAAACAAAATTTGCATCGCATATTGCAGGGCTCCCATAAATGGAAATTGACTGATGGTATCATTTGCTCTTTTTTTTAAGATTATAGAGCAAATGTTCAATATGTATCTAAGCCTTGCTAATAAGCAGTAATGAAAGCAGGTTGGGAGTAATGAAAGGTGATTTTAGGGTAATGAAAGCGGTTATCACTTTAACTCTCGAATAATTTTTCGGAAATTCACAGAAACAGGAATTTGTTTTATTTCCAGTTTT
Source organism: Flavobacteriales bacterium (assembly GCA_012965625.1). Taxonomy (GTDB): domain Bacteria; phylum Bacteroidota; class Bacteroidia; order NORP154; family NORP154; genus UWMA-0041. The sequence goes on from DTSC01000135.1 coordinate 992, forward strand.
CCTTGTTCATTCATTACTTCAACATTAATGAAATGATTGCTGTAACTCCTATACTTTTTAATGTTTAATCTATAGGATTTGTGAGTTTGTACAAAAAGGGTTTTATCAAACCCTATATCTTCCATTTTAGAGAATGTAAAATCAACAAGCGTTTCGGGAGGTCTATCTATAAAGTAAATTCGTTTATTGTTTGAAGCCGCTCCGAAATGCTTATCAGAATCAAGAAAAACAATATCGGATATTGCTATTTTATTCCTTTTACTGCCAGCGAAGTCAAGATAAACAAATTTGAAACTGTTGGTCAGCCGTATTTGCTTAATGAATTTTGGCAAGATCTTGTTTAATTTTTCAGGCGTGATCGGCTTACTGATATGGTCAACTATATTTTCAGTATTCATGTTCAGATCCTCAATAACGGCATAAAAGTCCTTTGTTTTTCCACTTGCAAATAGGACTGGCAGTTGAAGCTTATGAGCTATATCCAAACCGTTCATGCTTGAGCCACTTATGTCAATATCAAGAATGAGTGCTTCTACGCTGCATTTGCTAACTTTCTGTAGAAGATCTTCAGGGTCACTTGCCCAAACTGCTACTTCAACAAGTCCTGATTGGTCCAGGTTCTGCTTTAGTTCTTTCAGAAGCATTTTATTGTCTTCTAATATTGCAACTTTTAACTTACTCATTTGGAAAATTCAATTGTCAATATGGAATGGTACTGATCCTCCTCGCAATTGGTCTTTATTTCAAAATTTCCAGCCTGTAGCAAGTCCAATCTTTTTCTCATGTTCTTTAAACCAATGCCACCTTGTGCATTACTGGTTTGGTGCCTGATCTTATTAACAACATTCAATTCAAAAACTTGATCGGTTAGCGTTGTTTTGATCTTCAGGAATTCTGGATGGTTTATATCCCCGTGTTTGAAAGCATTCTCAATAAAATGGGCTGTTATGAGATGCGGGATACAGGGTGTCTCGTAGTATTTTGAAGTGGTACTAATGCCGGTAGTATCAGAAATAACTGCATCTATTTCTGTAATGAACAGGTCATTAAGTTTTAGGTATTTTTCAACAAAGTCCATTTCATCCTTAATGCTCACCAGGTTGCTATTGCCCTCGTATAAAATATAATCGAGCGTCCCACAAAGACTGTTCATTCCTTTGCTCAAATTGCTGGCGATCGTATTTAGCTGCGCCAAAATATTTCTCAATGCATGTGGTTGAAGCTGAAATTTAAGATGGTCAACTTCGAGAAGTGCATTATCTGCAATTAACTTTTGGTTTTCGTCAGCAAGTCTTTTTCGTTGTTTTTTCTCTGATCGGAGTTTTACAGAAAGCCATACCGCAGCTATTACAAGAACGATTAGCAGTATTACAAGTCCTTCATTAGCTCTCATTGTGCGATCTTGCTGAAATTAAATGCTCGTATATATTCTTTGTATGTGTTTACCCAAATATACAAAAACCAAATACATTGCTGAACATGTGGTCAGTAGGTGGTTTCCCCCATATACTTACCCTGCTCATCCCAATATTTACGGGATACCATCATTCCATCTTCATACGTGGACTCCGATCTGATTTTGCCGTTTTCATACCAGTGTTTTTCTATGCCAACTATTTTACCCTCTTTATAATACCTTTCCGATAATGGATTGCCGTTTTCATGCCAATACCGCTCTGTATCCACCAACGTCTCATAGTTATTAACTATGTCATACTGACTTTCTCTGTATAGATTGCCATTGCCATGCCATATGGTATAGCTACCATACCGATGCCCGTTTTTGTAATGCGTACGTTCCTGCATGGTTCCATTGGGGAACCATACGGTTCTTTTTCCATGGTACCTTCCGTTTACATACTCTGTCTCGGATTCCAAGTCTCCTGTTTCGTAATACCCCATTAGCGTGCCCGTCCCCTCTACAAATTGTTTTTTGCTGAGCAGCTTTCCGCTTGGATCATAGGCCGTTACCCAGCCGTGGAGCACCCAATTTTTACGTTGCCTCTCTTCAAATAGCTGCCCGTTCTCGTGCCATGTTTTCCTGTAATGGGAATCGATCTCTTCTTTGAGGTTGCCATTGAAATGCCAGTACTTTTGCGGGCCTACAAGCTGGCCTTTTTCATAATAGGCTTCTTCATACAATTGTTCCGTACCACGAAACCAGCTTCGGAGGTATCCATGGGTATGGTCATTTTTGTAGTGTTCTTCACGGATCAAAAAGCCCTCTTCATCCCAGTCTGACCATATGCCGTGAAACCATCCCATCTTCCAATTAATCGCTGACCTCAGCTGACCGTTCTTGTACCATGTTCTGCTGGCACCATTAACCCTCCCTTCTTTGTACATTTCTTCCTTTTGCAGTTTTCCATTGGACCACCATCTCTTAAAAAGGCCATCTTTAAGTCCGTTTTTCAATTCGTATTCCGTAACCATTCTTTCTCCCGTACTAAGGAACGCTTTGCACCCAGGCGGGTAATGCCTTTTTGTATAATGGGTAAATCCGGTAAACAGCTGGCCCTGGCGGTGATGCAGGTCCAGGCCATAGGAAATATCGGTATCCGAAGCAGTAGGCAGGCCAGATGGGATCGGCACCGTGCTGCTGTCGTTGTAATCATCGGCAAACCGATACGTTTTGTCATCATTGTTGTAGTAGAACGGTTGTATGGATAGCTCGCTTTCAGGTACGGACCCCTCCGTCAGCTCCGGGTCATTAAGGCCAATACAGCCAAACAGCTGTAACAGAAGAGCTGCCAATATGATAATAAGAAATGTCCGCATACCCAAATATACAAAAACACTCCATATACAAAATCACTTCGTATACAAAATCAATCGTAAATACATTACGTTCCGCCGTCGTACACACTAATACCAGCTGGCCAATAATTTGGATTCACCTGGTTAGATCAAGTATCGGAGGGAAATAAAGGATCACTTTTTTGCGTTCTTATATAGAGCCCCAATTAAAGATGATAATTAAACGAAAAATGAAATACGCACTGTTTCAGGAATTCACCATAGACTTTTCCAAGTTTGGTTTTGAGCTAACGCTGTATGTAGAGAATGAGTATGCCCCTGGGCACCTCTTCAATGGGATCTGCATCCGGTTTATGGTGTTCAGCCTGAAATTTGGTGTTAACAGCTATACGTTATGATGAGGGTCTTATTAATATTATTGGTATTTCAATCTGCCTGGGCACAAACCCCAGAGCTGAATGTAAAGGTCGTGGATTTCGCCCTGAAAAACCTGGATACGAAGGTGGGCAAGGGGGTATGCTGGGAGCTGGTATACGAGGCGCTTGCAGCCAACAAGGCCACCTTGGGCGATACGGTGTGCTACCAGGAAGCAAAGCCAGGGGATATTTATTTTCAGGGAGGCACGGTAGCCCTGCTCAATGGCTATGCCAAATTAGAGGATTTTGTAAAGGAATCTGGTAAATACTATGGCTCTAGACATTATGAGCGGATGGCCAAGGGCCGCGACTCGGTACCCAATATAGAATTACTCGGCTCTGAAAAAGGTCATGTTGCTATAGTGTATAAAGTGCTTGGCAACGGGAAGTTTTTAATGCTGGAGCAAAATGTGTGTAAGAACAAAAGACAGAGCAGGGTGGTAATATCTAAATATGAAGCAGCCAACTTATGGTTTGACGATAAAAAGAGCAAGCCGATCCTGGGAATGAACAGGACCTTGTTGCGGCCTGCTTATGGGACCATAACCCAGGAGATGGTGGCATATTTTGGCATGGGAAAGGTGTCTTGGATGACCAGGTATATAAAGCTTCCGTTGTACGATTTGTCTAACCTGTTTACTCGTCCGTTCAGAAAGGAATACGATCCGTATGCACCCCAGCCCGGTTATCTGCTGGGCGACCTCCTTAACCTATCTAACTTGATCAACGACAGATGGTCCTGTGAGGAGCCAGGGCCTTGAGTGGATGGCTGCGGTTATACAACAACCTGCCTATGGAAAATCCGGTTTATCCTTTGTTCGGGTTTTTAATAAACATATTTAACCGCATGCCATATGGCTACGAATTCTTCAATTGTAACATATCCATCAATATTAAATTCAATATCACTGGAATAGCTGGAATTTCCGGTATAAATTTTCCCGCTATTTATGTTTGCAATTACATCACTGCTATAGGATGAAGTGCCTTTGTATATTTTACCATCTTTTATAGTCATTAGAACATCACTGCTATAAGATGAAGTGCCTTTGTAAACCTTTCCGTCAGAGATGTTATAAATAACATCACTTGAATAGGAGCTTGATTGTTTATAGATCTTTTGCCCTTTTACATTACAGATAATATCAGATGAGTAACTGGAATTCTTCTTGTAGACCTTGCTGTCTTCAATATTACAGATCACATCACTGCTGTAAGAGGAGGTGCCTTTATAAACTTTTGTTTGAGCGGTTACATTTAAAATTGCGGATATTGCAATTAGTATAAAAAGTATTTTTTTCATTTTCCTTATATTTTTTTAATTATACACAACAATGTAGGATATGTACTAAAGGTACTTGTATTTATAATATGTATGTACCCAAATATTATACCAAAACCAAGGTATATCTGCTCAATAGATATCTGTACGGCACGTAGTGGGATAGGAGGGAGGGGAGGCTTTAGTCCTTTTTACTTTTGCTAAGCAGGTGTGAGACTATGGTGCCCACAGCGCCACCCACCAATCCGCCGATCATATGGTTGGTTTTGAGGAGCTCTTCCAAGTAGGGGCTGGCATCATCGCCAAACTGAAATGAGGTCCCTAGCCATATGCCTATACTTAGGGCAATAAATAATACGAGGTTGTGCTTGTTTAGCATGGTTTTCTGTTTTGTGAGATTAAATAGTTTTCACCAAATATACAAAAACCCTGTTTGTGGAGAGGCCTAAAACCTCACCCCTATAACAAGAATATCATCCACCTGCTCGGTATCGCCTTTCCATTCGGCCAGGGTGGTTTCCAAGATGGTTTTCTGCTCGTTCATGGTTTTGTCCTGTATGGATAGCAAGAGTTTCTTGAAGTTCTTCATCATGAATTTCTTATCCTTCGGCCCGCCGAACTGGTCGGGGTAACCATCAGAGAAAAGGTAGACCGTATCTCCCTTTTCCAGCTTTACCTCATGGTGGGTAAAGGGTTTTTGTTCTTCAGTGTGGTACCCAACGGGTTGCCGGTCAGGTTTTGTTTCCAATAATTCTCCTTTTCTTATAAGTAAGATCGGGTTGTTGGCAACAGCATATTGTAGTTTGTTGTTTTTATCCCACGCGATTAGTGTTGCATCCATTCCGTCTTTCTGTTGTCCTGCCTCTCCTGTTTGTTTTAAGGCGTTGATAAAACCCTTTCTTACCTCAAAGAATATCTCGTTAGGCTTGGTGATGCCTTTCTCCACCACGGCTTCATCCAAGAGTGATGAGCCAATCATGCTCATGAAGGCTCCGGGCACCCCGTGGCCTGTACAATCGCAGGCAGCGAAGTAGACCTTGTCGTTATGCTGCTGCATCCAGTAGAAATCGCCGCTTACAATATCTTTGGGCTGGAAAAGGAGAAAGCCATCAGGCAAAGCATCCTTAAGGTTTTCAATGGTGGGCAGCAGGGCTCTTTGTATGTTCTCTGCATATTGGATGCTGTCGGTGATGTCTTTCTTTTGTTCTTCTACCTTTTGCTTCTGCTCCTCCACCTTTTGTTTCTGCTCTTCTATTACCTTTTTCTGCCTGCGGGTAACCTGCAAGCGGTTTAAGATAAAAAAAGCAAAAGCCAATACCATTACAAGGCCTCCTCCAGCGGAGTAGGCAATGAGCTGCTGGCGCTTTTCTCGTTCTGCCGACAGTGCCATTTGCTCCTGGTGCTTAGCTTCTGCCAGTACTTGTTCTTTCTCGTACTTATACTGGTACTCCAGCTTAATAATTGCTTCCTTATTCTCCATGCTGTTGATACTGTCGCGCATCTCAATGTACAGCTCGTGCATCTCCAGGGCTTTGGCAGGCTGAGCAGCCTTTTTATAGATATTATAAAGTAAGTTGCTGGCAAATTTTATTTCACTTGCTACACCCACCTCATGTGCCAAGGTCAATGCTTTTTCAACATAGTAAATACTCTTGTAATAATTGCCTTGTTTTTTAAAGATCGAGCCTATGCAAATATAGGATTTAATTATGCTTATTTTTTTTCCAGTTTCCAGATTTAATTGTAAACTTTGCTGGTAATAATCCAGTGCTGTTTTTAATTCTCCCTGATAGTTGTAATTATTTCCAATGCTGCCCAAACAATTTGCAATGCCACTTTTATTTCCCAACTTTTCAAATATTTTTTTTGCCAACTTAAAGTTGTTTTGCGCCTTTTGGTTACTGTCAAGCAATTCATACACCAAGCCCATATTAATCAAGGTTCCTGCCACTCCCATTGCGTTGCCTAACTGTTCATCTAGTTTTAAACTTCTTTTGTAATTTTCCATGGCTTTTACGGCCTCTCCCTGATCTTGATAAATGATTCCTAGATTACTTAGGTTTATAGCAGTACCTTTTTTATTATTGAGCCTTTCACTAATTTCCAAGCTTTTCGAAAGGTATTCTATAGCTTTTGTATGATTCCCTTGCTGTTGATAAATATTTACCATATTCCCATATGCACTAGCCATGCCATCTTCATTACCTTCCTCCTTTTCAATTACTAACCGTTTGTTGAATAAATCAAGGGCCTTATGATTATTACCCATAATACTAAATGCAACTCCTTGTAGGTTAAGAGCGGTTACCATGTATTTTTTAAATCCTTTCTCTTTAGCCAGTTTATATTCTATTATAGCTAAATTACATGCACTATCCGGATCAGAAAACATGATATTCCCAGCAATATTATGTATGGCTTTCAACCGGTTGGTGTCGGGCTGTGATTTATCATTCCACACACCCCAGAGGGAGTCGAGGTTTACCGCCGAGGCCATGGTAAGGCAAAGGCAGAGGGAGGTTATGAGGGTTAGGCGTAGCATAGTCAAATATAAGTAAACTGAATCAATAAGATAGCCCCACATTTCTTGAGTAACCCTTTTCTCATCAGTGGCTTATCTTAACCTTACTGGTACTGTGCTACCAAAACGAGGTAAAGGGGCTGTTTTGTCTGAAGGGTAATATGGTACACTTCTCCCTCATATTCTTCCTCCAATTTAAAACATCCACCCTAATTTCTACGTAATTCACCTACATATAAATCAGGTTTATACGAATTTGTCTTTCCGTATATTATCCTGATATTTGTACAATCAGAAGTTTAGGATCAAAACCTAATAATCAATAATCATGATTGATTAACTTTGCAAATTACTTCCAATAGTATATCATGATACGTGCTATAGTTTTATTATTTCTTCTTATACATAGCTGCTGTGCAGGTTATTCTCAATGCGTATCTAATGTAGATTTCAATACCTGGATACATGAAGGCCCTCCTCTAAATGGGAATTGGGTTGTAGGTGGAGGCGGGTCAAGTGTTAACCAAACTATTAATGGAGAGCCAACATTCTATCTTAGCCCTGATACATTTATCAATGTAGTAATTAATGGTAATATTACCGTAGGAGTTGGTGATGATGATTGGGTAGGCTTTGTATTTGGCTATAAACAACCTATTGGCAATTCTACCTATTATGATTGTTATCTTTTTGATTGGAAACAGTTGATCCAAGGAGCTGGACAGGAAGGATTTTCCCTGGTTAAAATACAAGGCAATATTCCAACAGGATCTAATAGCACTTATTTCTGGGACCATACCAGCGATCCTACATTCCAGGTACTTGCTACAGACTATGGAGGCAATAAAGGATGGATAGACAATGTAACACATCAGGTTACTTTAGCATATACATCCAGCCAGATAACGATCCTTGTTGACGGTGATACTATATTCGATATTGCCGGCTGCTACGAACCTGGGCGTTTTGGATTCTACAATTACTCTCAGGCTAATGTCACGTATGCTGGATTTGATTATGAAATTGATGCACAATACAACTTAATTACTCCTCAAATATGTGCTTATGATACCGGAATATTTCAATTTATTGACACCTCCTGCTCCAGTATTCCGACAAATTTAGCTTCATGGAATTGGGATTTTGGAGATGGAAACACTAGTACAGCGATGAATCCTTATCACGCCTATAATGCGTCTGGCACCTATGCTGTAGAAATGATCATAACAGACAATTTCGGATGCTCGGATTCAACGACTAAAACCATTATCGTTCAAACAAACCCCATTGCAGGATTTACAAGTACCGATATATGTTTGGGCAATACCACCAGCTTTACAGATAATTCAGTACTCACAGGTGGAGGAAGCATCATTTCGTGGCTATGGGATTTTGATGATGGTAATACCTCAACAGTTCAGAATCCATCTAATCTTTATACTAGTGACGGTACCTACAACGTATTACTGACTATTACTTCAGATAGCGGATGCATTGACACAACGACAATATCGACAGAGGTTTATCCGATACCTGTCGCCGGGTTTTCCGTTAGTGATGTTTGCTTGTATGATACCGCCTTCTTCTTCAATACCTCATCAATATCCTCCGGATCGCTCACATGGATTTGGGATTTCAACGATGGGAAGATATCATCTTCAGAAAGTCCTTTTCATATATATAGCACAGATAGCAGCTACAATGTTACCCTTATTGTGATATCCGACAATTCTTGTACAGACACCTTAACTCAAACAGTGCAGATATTCCCAGCTCCACTTGCAAATTTTACCAGTACTTCTATTTGTTTTGGTGAAAGTACAGCCTTTACTGATCAATCGCTTGTAATCAATGATGTAATAACTACGTGGAGCTGGTTATTCGGAGATGGAAGCCCTGAAGGCAACTCATCTAGCCCTATGCATTTGTATACCGATACAAATGTTTATGAATACAACGCAACACTGCTCGTCACTACTACCAGTGGATGTTTTGATAGTATCACGCTACCAGTGACGGTACATCCATTACCAGTAGCAGACTTTACAAACGACACGGTATGCCTTGGTCAACCCTCTCCGTTCCTGGACACGTCATCTGTATCGAATGGAGCGATCAGTTCCTATATATGGGACTTTGGCGATGGAATAGGTACATCGACAAGCCAAAACCCTAACTATATTTATGATGCTGACGGAACATATACCGTTCAGCTTACAATTACTACCGATAGCGGATGTGTCGATGACACTTCCATATCAATAGGTGTTTTCTCACTTCCTGTAGCAGATTATAGCCATATTGCTGTTTGTCCGGGGGATACAACTTTTTTTATTGATAAATCTACCCCTGATGTGGTTTCATGGGAATGGAATTTTGATGACCTGGGAAGTACCTCAATAAAGCAGCATGCTTTTTATATATATGAGGAGAGTGGGTTTTATTATGTTCAATTAGCTGTGATCAACAGTAATGGATGCTCGGATATGATTGAAAAATTAGTTAAAGCATATGAAAAACCAACTGCTGGCTTTACTGTTGGGCCTGCACTGACAACCCTTATCGCTCCGTTCGTTGACTTTAATTATACATCATCAGCGGCAAGTACCTTTGAATGGGATTTAGGGAACGGATTTAATTTTACCACAACACTGGATACCAATTTTACATATATCTATTTAAATGAAGATACCGCAACCTACCTCGTTCAACAAATTGCGCTGAACGTATTTGGCTGCCGTGACACTTTTGATTTAGAAGTGTCTGTAAAAGAAGATTTTACTATTTTCCTTCCGAATACCTTCACCCCTAACAACGATGGAATCAATGAGACCTTTAGTCCGAAGGGTATTGGTTTAGCTTCAAATTTAAAGGACTATAAATTCTATATCTTCAACCGCTGGGGTGATATGGTTTTTGAAACAGATGATATCCTTGAAAGCTGGGACGGAACAGCTAATAATGGGAATAAACTCGCCCCAACAGGTGTGTATGTATGGCACATTAATTTAGACGTCGAGGGTTTAGGAAGGCATCAATACATTGGGCATACTTCTTTGCTCTATTAAGATAAACAATCAGGGTTTAACAGATATCTATAACTTTCCGATACACTAAATTTTAATTAGTAATTCTCTAATATACAAAAACCCTGTTTGGGGGGAATTTAGTCTTTTACTACCTTTATCTCTTCTACTCTATCACCATAGGAAACTTTAAACACGTAGATACCCTTAGCGTAATTCTTAATTGATAAAGTAGTGAATTTAGTGGTTAGTAATAACCTTCCGGACAGGTCATATACCTCTACCTCAACAGGACCATGATAACCCTTTATATTGATTGTAATTTGGTCGTTGGTTGGGTTGGGGTGGATATGAATATTGCTAACCTTATTCTCCTGCAAACCAACTACTGTTACCGATTCACAATCAGAGGTGTCTGTACAATTGTTCTTGGTAACCTCAACTGCATAATTACCACTGGCTGTGGCTGTATAGCTTTGGTTGACTTCTCCTGTTATTGGTGTGAAATTATTGTCGCAATCCAGCCATTGGTAGGTTGCACCTGCAGCGGCTGCCGTGAGTGTAGGGGAGTTGTTATTTATTCCATTATCTACTGTATTGATAGTTAAGTTCAATGTTACTACAGAATCACATCCAGCTGCATTTGCAAGAGTATCAGTTGCAGTAGAATTACTGGAAGTATATGTGTTGCCGTCTATCCATATATAGTTATCACAGGCAGTTTGCGTATCTGTGTTATAACTAGTATAGCACTGGCTTAATTTTTGAATAAAAATATCAGAAGCACCAGCCGAAATTAAATTAAGAGTACCCACGCCAGGGTCAAAATCAACAGTGTCCCGAAAATACCCAGTAGTATAGACATTGCCAAGAGAATCGGTGGTGGAAGTCCCTGCATCATATAGAGAGCCTCCCATAGATTTGGCCCATAATAAATTGCCATTAGCATTTAATTTTTGAATAAAAATGTCAGTAGCACCAGCCGAAATTAAATTAAGAGTAATTGTATCTGGATCAAAGTCAACAGTATCAAAAAAACTTCCAGTAGTATAGACATTACCAAGAGCATCGGTGGTGATAGAAACTGCTTGCTCATAACTACTTCCTCCCGTAGATTTGGCCCATATTAAATTGCCATTAGCATCTAATTTTTGAATAAAAATGTCAGAAGCACCAGCCGAAGTTAAATTAAGAATACCCACGCCAGGGTCAAAATCAACAATTGTATCAAAATAACCAGTAGTATAGATATTGCCAAGAGCATCGGTGGTGATAGCAGTTCCATAATCATTACTAGTCCCTCCCATAGATTTGACCCATAATAAATTGCCATTAGCATCTAATTTTTGAATAAATATGTCTTCCTGACCAGCCGAAGTTAAATTAAGAATACCCACACCAGGGTCAAAATCAACAATTGTATCAAACCATCCAGTAGTATAGACATTGCCAAGAGCATCGGTGGCCACAGAACGGCTATAATCAGCACCAACCCCCCCCATAGATTTGGCCCATAATAAATTGCCATTAGCATTTAATTTTTGAATAAATATGTCTTCCTGACCAGCCGAAATTAAATTAAGAGTACCCACGCCAGGGTCAAAATCAACAGTATTTGAAAAACTTCCAGTAGTATAGACATTTCCAAGATCATCGGTGGTGACAGAAACTCCTTGATCATTATAAGAATTTCCCCCCATAGATTTGGCCCATAATAAATTGCCATTAGCATCTAATTTTTGAATAAATATGTCTTCCTGACCAGCCGAAATTAAATTTAGCGTGCCCACACCAGGGTCAAAGTCAACAGTATCTTGAAAAAATCCAGTAGTATAGACATTTCCAAGAGCATCAGTGGTGATGGAAAACCCTAAATCAAATAGAGTACCCCCCATAGATTTGGCCCATAATAAATTGCCATTAGCATCTAATTTTTGAATAAATATGTCTTCCTGACCAGCCGAAATTAAATTTAGTGTACCCACACCAGGGTCAAAGTCAACAGTATCCCGAAAATACCCAGTAACATACACATTACCAAGAGCATCGGTTGTGATGGAAACCCCTGAATCATAATTTGTGCCCTCCATAGATACAGCCCATTCAAAAGTTGGGTTCTGTGCACTAAGGGAATTGTATATTAATAGGGTAAAAAGCATCTGTAGTTTTTTCATAGTAATAGGTTTAGATCACCCAAATATACAAAAACCCTGTTTGTAGAGAGGCCTAAAACCGCACCCCCATAACAAGGATATCATCCACCTGCTCGGTGGCTCCTTTCCTCCGTAGGAGTCTCCGAAGGGAGTTCTACGAACCTACGGACATTCGGCCATGGTGGTTTCTAAGATGGTTTTCTGCTCCTTCATGGTTTTGTC
>DTSC01000136.1:0-671 GCA_012965625.1 Flavobacteriales bacterium
GAAATTGAAAGTCGTACAGATGCTTCCTGAACTTGAAAGTGGGGGAGTTGAGCGTGGGACGCTTGAGATAGGAAAGTATCTCGTTGATCATGGACATACGTCAATTGTCATCTCTAGTGGCGGGCAAATGGTTGACCAACTTATTCGTGAAGGAAGTGAACACATTAATTGGGAAGTTGGTAAAAAATCTATATTTACGCTTCGTTACATCAAAAAAGTCAGAAAATTTTTACTTGAAACAAAACCGGACATTCTTCATTTGCGTTCCCGTCTGCCTGCCTGGATTGGTTATTTGGCATGGAAAAAAATGCCTAAAAACAATCGGCCGCACCTTGTAACAACTGTGCACGGAGCTTACACAGTTGGGAAGTACAGTAGCGTGATGGTTCGGGGCGAAGGGGTCATTGCAGTATCGAACATGATTCGTGATTATATTATTACTAATTATCCCTTTGTTAATCCAAATGTAATCACAGTGAATCACCGCGGTGTTGACCATCGTAATTACACACCAGATTTTCGGCCTAGTAAATCTTGGAAAAGCAGGTGGTATGAAGAGTTTCCACAAATGCAAGATAAGTACTTGATAACAATTCCTGCACGACTCACTCGCCGGAAAGGACAAGAAGATTTTATTGAGATAATTGATACGTTAATCCAAGAAGGCAAAC
>DTSC01000136.1:681-2927 GCA_012965625.1 Flavobacteriales bacterium
GTTGGAAGCGCGCATCCTAGAAAGCGAGAATACCCTGAAGAATTACAAAACACTATAAACTCGCGCGGATTACAAAAAGAAATCACGATGGTTGGTCACCGACATGACCTCAAAGAAATTTTGTCGTTATCCCAAATCGTCCTTTCACTTTCAAGAGAGCCAGAGGCATTCGGTAGAACCACGATTGAAGCTCTAAGCTTGGGAATTCCTGTGATTGGGTATGATCATGGCGGAGTGAGTGAGCAGTTACATGCTCTTTTACCCGAAGGTGCAGTGCAGGTTGCTAATTGTCAACAAGTTTGTGATACTATTTCGTCTTGGGTTCAATCACCACCTGTACCATTGCCAAACACTACATTTACACTTGAGTCAATGTGTTCCAAAACTCAGCGAGTGTATGAGAAATTTTATTTAGAAGGTAAATAATATGCAGAAAATATATAACGCGATCACAACTCAGGAATGTATCGCAACATGTCTGATTGCGATATTATTTGTCGCCCAGCCTTTTTCAGGAATTTCAAGAGTACCTCTTTTTGTTTTGACTGGGATTGGCGTTTGGATTTGTTTACGAGATAAGGAAAAAACTTACAGTACTTCACTTTACCAATTAGGTATTATTTCACTGTTATTTCTAATCCCTGGCTTGATCTCGTTTTGGAACACATATAGTCCAGAGAAAACAGCATTTTTCGTTCTTATCATGGCGGGTTTTTATTTTTCAGGGGTCGCCATAATATCAACACTTTGGAATGATGTATGTTTTAAACTTCTTGCAGCAATCATATCTATTACTTCTTGTCTCTGGGTGATAGATGCGATTGTTCAATTATCTGTAGGCAAAGACATGTTGGGAATTCCTGTTATGCCCTCGGGGCGTTTGTCTGGCCCGTTTTCTGGCACGACACATCTTGGAATGCTACTCGTCGTCCTTCTTCCAGTTACATTGTCATGGCTTGAAAAGTACAACAGGATACTATCTTTAACCTATCTCGCGGGTTTGGTGTTTGTTTTAATATTTTCTGATGTGCGAACAGACCAAGTCACATTTCTGATCGCAGTTCCTCTCTATTACATGTGGACAAAACGAGGGAGGTTCACACTTCTTTTTATTCTCTTACCAATAATTTTATCTGTTGCAGGTTTTAGTTCTCTCATTGCTCAAGCACGACCATTTAATGTGTCAAGTGTGAAATCAGTTGAGAAGCTAATAGATTCACCATTTACGTATAAACAGGCAGACAAATTTTTATCCGGAAGATTAGATATTTGGATGACAGCATGGAATATGACAAAGGCAAATCCAATAACGGGAGTGGGAGCAAAAGCATTCAACTACGCCTTTGAAGAGTATGAAGTAAGCGATCAATATAATGTAGTTGATGGTAAAGGAGGGGCGTACCACGCTCATCACCCCTGGGTTTCGATGCTTGCAGAGAAAGGAATCGTAGGGTTGTTCGGACTCATCGCGGTGATTGTATTAATGTTTAGTATTACTACAAGAAATTCAGGTTGGGCGAACTTGCACACATATCCATGGCTTCTCTCGTTTGTGCTTTTGATCAATCCACTCAATTCGATGCCGCCACTCTTTAAAACATGGTGGTTTCCCATCGTACTTCTTGTGATTGTGGCACATCTTGTTGACGTTGCGAAGAAAAAAACCACATAGGAAATTTATGAATACAATGGAAATTAGATGACAACAAAGCCAGATACCATCACAAAGAAGGTCAGCCGATTGATACGTGCTCCCTTTGATAAACATAAAACTTTCAGCAGATTGGAAGAGTATCATTCGAAAATTAGATCATTAGAAGAAACAGTCGATTGGGCATTGAATTTTAAAGGTGGCGGTGGGCTTTACAGAATAAAGACATTGCAAAAAAAATCAGAGATTTTGTCTCTTGCGAAGATGGTTCAGGAGTTGAACCCATCAAATATACTTGAAATAGGAACCGAACGGGGCGGAACACTATTTATCTGGTCTACAATTGCATCTGAGAAAGCAATCAGTTGTGATCTACAACAGATGGAATTGCAACGAGAACTTTACACAAAATTTCCACCGAAGGACTCAAGTTGTGAGGTGAAGTTACTTGTCGGCGATTCGCATACTGAAGCACTCGTTCATCTTGTTGAGAACGAATTACAAGGCAAATTGGTCGACTTTCTGTTTATAGATGGTGACCATTCTGAAGTTGGCGTGAAACAAGATTTTGAGATGTACAACCAATTTGTTCGTA
>DTSC01000136.1:2937-3822 GCA_012965625.1 Flavobacteriales bacterium
AACCCGTCGAGAATTCCCACAATCGACCCCACTGAGTGGCCAACCAATCTGCCTTCAAAGGATCCTACCATACCATCTCGAATTAAAAGATTCTGCACCGATTTTGAGATGTACAACCAATTTGTTCGTAAAGGTGGTCTTATAGCATTTCATGACATCGTTGAGAATCAACCACTCGAAATGAACCAAGTCCAATATTTTTGGAAAAAAATCAAGGATCAGTATGAACATTATGAACTTATCGATAAAATTGGTCAATGTGGCTATGGTATCGGCGTAATTCGTGTTTGAATTATTACTTTGTTTGGAGTAAATATTGAGGAAAATACACTGGAGTATTCTGAAACGATTGCACCGATTGCTTGGATTTCGTTACAGATTGGTTAAGCGTCAAGGTGCTCGGTTCATATTAGATAACAAAAATTGGATAGACACTCGCCTCCTTATCGGGCATCAATATGAACGCGATCAAATAAGTTCATGTATTGCACTTATCAATGCAAATTCAATGGACACCCTAGTTGATGTAGGTGCGAATATTGGAGTGTATTCTGTTCTATTGAATGTAAACACGACGATACGCGAAACACTTGCATTTGAACCAGTGAAGTGCAATTACAATCAACTTTGTGGGAATATATTCGTGAATAATCTCAACGAAAAAGTAACTGCTATTAATAAAGCGCTAAGTGACCACAACAGAGAAAGAAAAATTCATATCGATCCAGAATCTACCGGTGTTTCTAGGATGGACTTAGAAGACGCAACAAGAAAAAGCGAGACGTTTACAAAAGAAGAAGCTATTACGTGTGTAAAGTTAGACGATATTTACAATTTTTCTGAACGCAAAATATTCATTAAAATCGATGTGGAAGGGCATGAGAT
>DTSC01000137.1 GCA_012965625.1 Flavobacteriales bacterium
GAAACAGGTGTTTGTTTTTTTCTTACTTTAGATTTATGAATAAACTGGTTCTTATAAGCTCCCTCTGCTGCTGGCTCACAGTATCATCAGCTCTAAACCCAGACTCCCTTTGGGAGGTTTGGAATGATACCAACCAGGTAGACACCAATCGCTTAAACGCCATGCAATTGATAATCAGGGACAAATACATCTTCGCTAAGCCAGATTCTGCCTTCTATTTTGCACAGATGCAATATGATCTGGCTGAAGAAAATGGGCAAAAAAAACATATGGCCGATGCCTTAAATTTACAAGGAGTTTCCTATGCAATTAGGGGTATTAACCACAAAGCCATCGAAAGCTATAACCGAAGTCTCAAGATTTTTGAAAAAATGGATAATAAGGCAGGGATTGCTACTGCAATTATGAATATGGGCATTATGTATTCTAAACAAGAGGAAAAAGAAAAGGCATTGGACCATTATACCAAAAGCTTAATGCTTTTTGAAGAGATAAACAACAAATCAGGTGCGGGTGCTGCCCTAATAAACATGGGCACCATTTATTTTGACAGAAAAAACCTCGAAAAGGCCATGGAGTTTTTTGTAAAAAGTCTAAAAGTAAAGGAAGAGGTGGGTCACAAAAAAGGAATTGCCACTTCACTTGCCAATATTGGAGAGGTGTATTCAGCGCAAGGCAATATTTCTAAAGCAATGGAATACTATCAACGTGGGTTGGCAATTTATATAGAAATAAATGCCAAAAACAAAATTGCCGAATCTTATTTACTGATAAGCAAGGCTTATAAACTTCAAGGCGAATACTCCAAAACAATAGCATTCACCACTAAGGCATTAAAAATTGCTCAAGAGATGGGTAGCCCAGGACTAACAGAAAATGCAAGTAAACTATTGCACGAAAGCTATAAGCATATTGGAGATACCAGAAGAGCTCTAGAAATGCATGAACTATATCTTGAAGCTAAAGATAATATAACAAATGAAGAGAATACTAAGGCGATCATTCAGCTACAATACAAATATGAATATGAAAAGAAATCAGAAGCAGACAGTATAAAAAATGCAGAGATGCAAAAGGTAAAGGATGCACAGCTTGAAACACAGCAAGTAAAACTTAAACAAGAGAGGTTAATGCGCTATGGACTTATTGCAATCTCCTCACTTGTTATAATTTTATTGATCAATTTGGCACTTAGCCATCGCAACTATAAAAGGCAGCAGGAAGCTGAAACCGAAAAATTACTGTCTCAAATTAAATTGTTAAAAACAGATAATGCTTTGAGAAAGACTGAAGTACCCCTCATTTTGGCAGATTTTGAGATAAATAAGGAAAAATTAAATGCTTTAGCCGAAAACAGGCTTAATGAAAGCGATTGGAAAATATTGAATGAAATATGTAACCACCCTACAATTGCCAATAAAGACATTGCCGCCTCTGTATATCTAAGCTTGGAAGGTGTAAAGTCTTCCTTTAAAAAAATGTATGACTTGTTCGAAATTACTGCTTCTGGAAGAAACAAAAAGCTTGCCCTGGCAATCCATGTGATGAAGATTTCAGAAGGATCTTTGGAAGACCAAAGCTCCTGAGCATATTAATAATTCAACGTATTCTTACATCATTTCACTCCTAAGTGTGATGAGGTAGCCTCAAGTTTTAGGTACTTTTGTGATATCTTAATACTCATAAACATGAAATTGAAATCAAAATTTTTTATTGCAGTGTTTGCCTTGTTTTCGTCACACATATATTGCCAAAACATCACCAACGAAGGCACAGATTTTTGGTTTTCATTCACGGAGATGTACGACCTATCCAGTGCCACATATGAAGCACATATTTCATCAAGATCAATAACATCAGGAACAGTAACAATACCAGGAACCGGATTTTTTAGCAGCTTTAATGTGGTTCCTGGTGTAGTTACAGTAGTGAGTCTTCCAGCTATAGATATGACCAATACTAGCAACGGCCTAGTTGCAAGCAATAAAGTAGTCAATGTAACCTCAAATAATCCAATATCTGTCTATGCCATGACAGACAATAAATTCAGGACCGAGGCTTCATTGGTTCTTCCAACCTCTGCTCTAGGCACCAAGTATTTTATATCAACAAAACCTACAGATTCTACAACATGGTCTTTTGATGGGCAATTTAGCATTGTTGCTGCTGGAGCCACCTGTACAGTCCAAATTACCCCGACAGAAACCATACTTGACCCAATAACAGGCCCTTCAGCAATATGTAGTGTCGGTGTACCATATACTATTACCCTAAATAGTGGTGAATGCTACCAGCTGCAAACCGTAAATGCTGGAGAAGACCTAACTGGAACAATTATTGAGGCAGTGAATGGGACAGATAAATTCTCTGTATTCAGCGGCCATAATTGTGCAACAGTTCTCGCTGCATCTGCCTATGACCCTTTATATGCAGCTGAGTACCCAACTAATACCTGGGGCAAGAATTACATCGTGCCTCCCATAAAAGGCGCACCTTATTCTGAGTTTCAGGTAGTAGCAAGTGAAGATAATACAATCATAAATATTAATGGAACTATTACTAACCTTAACAAGGGCGACTTCCATGAGGACACCCTTTCGATTGCAAAAGTTATATTTGGGAACAAGCCTATTAAAGTTACGCACTTCATGCCATCAGGGCAATTAACAAGCGGTTCATCAATTTTTGGATATGGCGATCCCTCAATGACAGGGATTTTACCCAATGAACAGATGTTAGTTGACAGTATAACCTTTAGCCAACTTGATGGATCTATAGATTCAGGTTTCGTGGCAGTTGTTACAAGAACCTCGGATATCGGAACTGTTACACTCAATGGAATAACATTAACTGGTTGGATAACCATTCCGCAATCTTCATTTTATAGTTATTGCATTGAACGAACAACATTAGGGGATAACAATGTTAGGACAACAGGTTGCGGATTCGTGGCATATGCATATGGCATTGGTGATAGAGAAAGTTATTATTATACCCCTGGTGCTGTATTTAATTCTTTAGATGACAGCATAATGGTCACTAACCAAAGCAACCCAGGAGGTGCTTTTTGTAGTAACGACATTTTATTATTTGAGACAAGTGCCTCTGGAAACATTCTAAACTATAACTGGCAATTTGGCGATGGTGACAACTCTTCATTAGCAAATCCAACTCATGTTTATCAAGATACTGGTAAATATAATATTAGTCTTGTACTAACTTATAATTGCTATACCGACACATTACTGGACACAATAGTCATTCAGCAATGCTGTACCACTGACACTATTGGTTTTTCATATACCTATCCAGATCCCTGTGATAGTAGTATTGTTGAATTTACCCCAACATCAACAGGGCAAATAGATAGTGTTGAATGGTATCCAGGGTTTCCTGGAGGGTTTGGAACCGATATTGTGCATAGGATAAATTTTCCGGATACTGGAACATATAGTATCAACCTATGGGTTTATGGCTCATGCGGCTGGGTCGATACCATCATGCCTTACGTACAAACATATATTAATTCAACTCCAAATTATTGGTTAAGCCACAATATAAATTATTGCCTTGGCGACCCTTTATCTGATCTAATTGTTACAGATACAACAGGATTTGGAGGCACCATTACCTGGTATTCAGATGCGGAATTAACCATTAATATTGGAACTGGCAATACGCTGTCGCCAAGCATTTCATTAGGCTCTTATGTTTACTATGCGACAGAGACCTTAGCGTGTGGAGAAAGACTCATCGATTCTGTGGTTATACAGGTGATAAACTGCTTAAGTTGCAATGGAAACTTAGTCCCTAACCCTGGTTTTGAGACCTATACTAGCTGTCCGCAAGGAGAAGTTAATAACGCTTTACCATTAGCTCCGCCTTGGAATAATCCACCACTAAATTCATTAACTGCCTCCACAGACCTGTTAAACTCATGCTATGGAGCTCTGTCTATTACACCTCATACAGGAAATGGAAATATTCAAATTGTCGCTTACAATGATTGGTGTGAATACAGAGAATATGCTCAAGCACCACTTACTCAAACATTAGTTCAAGGAAAATGCTACCAGGCTTCCATGCATATCGCATTCGTTTCAAATAAGTCAAACTATTCTGTTGATAGCATCGGCATGTACTTCTCTATGGGAGCACCTGCTGCAGGTATAGCAGGTGAATGTGATCCCAATAATAATCCCGGGGTATTGTTTCCAGGAAGAGGATTAATTAATGTAAGCCCACAAATCACTAATGATGTGCTCGTAGATATGACAACTAGCAGCTGGCAATTGGTTACAGGAACTTTTATTGCAAATGGTAATGAAGACTTTGTTACCATAGGTAATTTCACTTCGGATATAAACATATCACCAACATGGATTGGCCCATGGCCTCAAAATATTGGAACCGATGCAATTTATTTGATTGATGATATCTGCCTGTATGAAATACCAGCTGATACAACAGATGCCATTGCATTATCGGACACCACTAATTGCAGCCCCATTACACTAACGGCTCCATCAGGATATAATGTTTACCATTGGGAAGACTTATCAAATATTACTGTTTCCAGTACCCAGAATTACATCGTTTCCGATACTGGAACCTCTGCATATATATTATATTATGCAGATACTACCATCTGCCCACTCACCTACTATAGGGACACTATAATCGTTACCAGCAATGCAGCACCTGTTGCAGGAAATGATCTTACAATAGCTATTTGCACCCAACAAGCCGCCTTTAACCTCTTTGATTCTGTTCCGGGAACACCAGACACAGGAGGTATATGGCTTCCTGGCTTAGCCTCCGGTACCAATATTTTTGATCCCATAACAGATATAGTTGGAACCTATCAATATATTGCAGGGGTTGGCAGCGCTTGCGAACCAGATACTGCTGCAATTACTGTAACATTCAATCAGATACCTGTGCCAACAGCAAGCAGTGATTCCTCTTATTGCATTGGAGATGTATTAGCAGACATAACCGCTTCAGGAACCGGAACCATTAACTGGTATAGCGACAATACCTTAAACACCAATATAGGCACCGGTTCAATATTTACCCCTTTAAACACCATAGGTACATCCATTTATTATGTAAGCCAAACCGTTAATGGATGTGAAAGCGCACCTGACTCGGTAACTATTATAATAAATGATTTACCTGGCCCCCCTATTGCAATTTCTGATTCCACTTATTGTGATGGAGAGCTAATCGCAGACATAACCGCTTCAGGAACCGGAACTATCAACTGGTATAGCGACAATACCTTAACCACCAATATCGGCACCGGTTCAATACTTACCCCTTTAAACACCATAGGTACATCCATTTATTATGCAAGCCAAACCATTAATGGATGTGAAAGTGCACCTGACTCGGCAACCATCATAATAACAGCTTCGCCTACATTGCAGATCAGCAATGATACTAGTATCGTGAGAGGTGAATCAGTCATACTACTCGTTTCTGGTGGAAATAGCTACCTATGGAATACCGGAGAAACGTCAAACAACATTACTGTCAGCCCGGATCAAAGTACTACATACATTGTAACGGGTTCCAATACAGGTTGTAACGCAAACACATCTGTTACAGTAACAGTTCTGACGGAAGAAAATGTCGTATATATTCCCAATGTATTTCTATTAAGAAGTGCTAATACCAATAACAAACGCTTGCATGTTTTTGGCAAAAATATCGAGACTCTTGAGCTTACAATCTTTGACCGTTGGGGCAGTAGAGTGTATGAAACAACTGATGCAAGTTCAACTGCTAGAAATGATGGATTGTGTTGTATTTATGGCACAGGATGGAATGGCACTCATTTTAACAATGGTAAACCACTTAATCCTGCAGTATTTGCATATACGCTAAATGTAACCTATTTAAATGGTGAAGAATATTTTGAAGAAGGAAATATAACTTTAGCTAAATAAATTTAATAGGTTATTCGATGGCAAAGAGTACTGTTATTTACACTCTAACACCTTAAAATCTCTCTGCTTTTCATTACATTTTTCAGATAATCTCCTCATATACACACCATCTTCACTCCTAAGTGTGATGTAAACACCTATTGTCAGAATTAGTTTTGTGGTATTAATTTATTGAAATCATTAATAATGCTAAAATAATTGAAAATGAAAATTAATCAAATGAACAATAAAGGCAACATTCTCATAAAATATTTCCTCCTACCTATAACATTATGGATTGTATTTATATTATTAGTAATCTTCGCTTTAAATGCAAACGCTTCAGTATCCAGGGATGCAGCAAAGGATATAGCAAAAAATCATTTCTCCAATACAGAATTGTGCTTTGAGGAAAATCTAGGTCAATTAGTAGGTTCCAATGGAAAACCAATAGATAACGTTCTTTTCAAAGCTGCTGCCCCAGGTTTAAAAATCGCCTTGACTACAAAAGGGCTCACCTATGTATTTGCACAGATAGAAACAAACCCTAAAGACAAGCATAAGATAAAAAATATTTCCTGGGCAAAATTTAATATGCTTATTGAGGGAGCCAGTATTTCAAAGAGTAATATCGTCAAAGAAAATGCCTCAAGGATAGAGACAAACTATTTCCTGGCTCATTGCCCAAATGGCATAACAAAAGTAAAACGGTATAAAAAGCTTACAGTAAAAAACATATACCCCAATATTGACTGGGTAATCTTTATTAATGAAAAAGAAGAATTAAAATATGACTTCGTGCTTAGGCCTGGATCTGATATCAACAACATAAAACTAATATATGAAGGTGCAGGAAAATTAAATTTAGCTAACAAAGCATTGGCTTTCAAAACTCCCTTGGGCACTTTACAGGAGGGCGCTTTATATACATATAGCAAAGAAACAGAAAAAGAACTCACATGTACTTATAAGATTAAGGAATCCAAAAATATTATTAGTGATTTTACCCCAGGGGCAAAAGAAAAGAATTCTTATATCGTCACCTTTGAAATGCCAGAAAATGGGATGCAAGAGACTGTTGTGATTGATCCGTCTCTAGAATGGCTAACCTCCTACTCTGGATATTCAGGAATGTTTTATGGCACATATATCCATAACAGAGACATTACATCAGACGATTTTGGCAATACATTTATTACAGGATTTGCTGCAGCTGATCCCTTAGATTTTCTGTTAGACCCAGGAAATGGAGCTTATTTTGACAATACTCCAAAAGGGGGCCTCCTCTATTTTGACATTTTTATCCTGAAATTAAATCCAGCAGGAGCTATCATCTGGGGCACTTTATATGGTGGAACCGTTTGCGAATCTCCAGAATCTATTAAGACAGATGCACAAGGTAATGTGTTTATTACCGGTTATGTATCTTCAAAGGATTTTCCGACCTATGATCCTCAAGGGGGTGCATTTTATAGAGATACATTGGGCATTGTGCCTGGAACTTATCTTAATGGATACGGTGATTATGTTGGTGTAGGTACTATTGGGCAAGGTGGAGACATGTTTATGTTGAAATTCAATAACGCTGGGGTCAGGCTTTGGGCGACTTACTTTGGAGGATCAGGACACTTCAAAGAGTTTGGACAAACCTTAGATATTGATAATGACGGAAATGTTTATGTAACTGGCAGCACATCCTCTACTGATTTTCCTATTCTTGCCAAAACTGGGGCCTACAATGATAATACTCTAGGAGGTGGCCAGGACGCCTTTCTAACAGAGTTTGACAATAACGGTGTATTACTATGGAGCACCTATATCGGTGGCTCTTCAACCGACATAGGTTATAGCCTGACAATAGACCCATCTGACAATGTTTACATTGCAGGTTCTGGCCCCGGATTTCCGACCCAAGTTAGAACAGGTGCTTACAATTCAAATTCCGGTTGGGTTTTCTTAGCAGAATTTGACAAGGGTGGAGCATTGACCTGGAGCACTAAGTTTGGTGGAAGTGCAGTAAAAACTGCAACATCTCTCACCTCGGACAATAATGGAAATGTATTTATGCTGGGAGCAGCAGGCCCAGGATTAAATTCTTCACTAATTAAAACTGAAGTTTCTTCTGGATACACGCAACCTTTCGGAGGAGGGTCATACAATAAATACATTACTAAATTTGGTAGTACTGGTAATATTGCCTGGTCTACATATTATGGAGGTAGCACAGGAACCCATAATTCTATTGTTAATGACAATGCCACTGATTTAGTTATTGACAATTCCGGGAATTTATATGCCATGTGGGGCACGAGGCATTCTGATGAGCCTTTACTAAATCCAAATAATGGAGATTATTTTCATGGAACCTGGCCAGCACCAATTGTTTCAACTAGTAATGGGAACACCTATTCAGCATGGCAACAGACCCTTATTGCTAAGTTTACCAATGAGGGTACTCGTATTTCAGCATCATACTTAGAAGGCTCATTAAACACCTATGAGCTTACAGGGGCAATAAATAAGCTTAATGGTGCTTTATGGTTTTCTGGTACTCACAGGTCTGCTCCGGCCGTGTATCAACAAGAATCCATTCCATTTATTGATCCGGGAAATGGCGCCTATTTCAGTACTAACCGCTCAGGATTTGAAGATGCCTTTTTTGGCAGGTTTGGAGCAAGTCCACCAGATGTTATTGGATTTACTTATACGTATCCATATCCTTGTGATAGTTCCATCGTATCTTTTACTCCTACCTACACAGCGACTATTGATAGTGTAAAATGGGATATGGGATTCCCTGGAGGGGATAGCCTGACAGATAATAAACCCACGGTAAATTTCCCAGACACGAATACCTATAATGTGAACATTTGGATCTATGGACCATACGGCTGGGTAGATACCATTATACCCTATGTGCAAATCCATACTGAACCTTTATCATATAATGCTGGTGATGATAGAACAATAAATATTTGCCCGCAACAGACTAGCTTTAATCTTTTTGATTCTATTCTGGGAACACCAGACACAGGGGGTATCTGGCTTCCCGCATTGGCGTCAGGCAATAATATTTTTGATCCTGTAGCAGATTCTATTGGAACCTATCAGTATATTGTAGGAGAAGGCGGAGTTTGCCCTGGAGATACTGCTGAAATTACACTCATATACAATTCTGCACCAATGCCAAGTGCAAACATTAATGCCACCTATTGTGATGGAGCGTTAATTGCTGACATTACAGCATCTGGAATTGGAACAATTAACTGGTACAGTGACAACACATTAGCTAACAATATTGGAACAGGTTCCAGCTTTAGTCCTTCAAATACTGTTGGCACATCAGTCTATTATGCAACACAATCTATTAACGGTTGTGAAAGCACACCTGATTCTGTTACTATTGTAATAAATCCATTACCACCCTCACCTATCATAAATACTGATGATACCCTTTATTGTGAAGGCGAGCCAATTTCAGATATCATCGCTGTCCCAATAAGCGGTGGAAGCATAACATGGTATAGCAACCCTGGCCTCACCTCCGTTCTTGGTACAGGACCAGTCTTAACACCCATTACAAATACAGGCAGTTTAACATACTATGTGACAGAATCATCAGGAAACTGTGTAAGTCTTCCTTCTACTGCAACCATTACTTCCTACCCTATTCCTGTATTGCAAATTAGCAATGACACCGTAATCAATATAGGAGAAGCAGTTGATCTATTCGTTTCTGGGGCCGATAGCTATATTTGGAATACAGGTGCTACAGTTAACAATATTGATGTCAGCCCTGAGCAAACTACAACCTTTACAGCAACAGGCTCTAACGGCCCAGGATGCAATTCAGAAGCATCTGTAACTGTAACAGTATTAACAGAAGAAAATACAGCATATCTCCCTAATGTGTTTTCAGTAAACAGTTCAAATCAGGAGAACAATCGTTTCTATGTATTTGGGAAAAAGATTGAAGCTCTTGAGCTAACGATTTACGACAGATGGGGCAATAAAGTATATGAAACTACAAATTCGAGTTCAAAATCAAGGAATAGCGATGGCTTATGCTGTGCATATGGTGAAGGATGGGATGGCACCCACATGAAAACAGGAAAAGTACTTAATCCTGCTGCATTTGTGTATAAGCTAAGTGTCACTTATCTTAATGGAGACGACTTCTTTGAAACAGGTAATATTACCTTAATAAAATAAAAACCCAACCCTGAAATTAATGAATGATAAATTTCTTCATCTAATGGATAGCATATTTAAACTTCACTATATCAGAGAGATTCCAGTCCTCACAACATCTTCACACCTAAGTGTGATGCGTTTGCCTATGCATAGGCCTACTTTTGGAGAACAAATTAAAAAATAGCAAAATCATGAAATCATACCTTATAATATTTATTTCGCTAATAACAACAATGTGGTCACCTTTAAATGGCCAGAATATAACTAATGAAGGAACTGATTTCTGGTTTGCTTATACAGAAATGTTTGATAAGGCAAGTGCAGTTTATGAAGCCCATATTACTTCTCGCACTAATGCATCTGGCACAATTATAATCCCTGGATCTCCTTCAATTAACTTCACTGTTGCACCAAATAAGATTACTACAGTCCTATTACCCGCAAGCATTATGTACAACAGCAATAACGATTTAATTTCAAATAATACCGTACATATAATCTCTGATACATTGGTTTCCGTTTTCGCTACTACTATCCACCTTTATAGAAGCGAAGCATCATTGATCTTACCAACCAGGGCATTGGGAAGTCAGTATATCATATCTACAAAACCCAGTGAATCATCAATGTATTTTGGAGCATTTGTTGTCGTCGCTCCTCACGATTCCTGTACAATTAAGATTACATCCCCTATAACAATACCTGGAACAAATTGCATTGCCAACACTCCCTATACAGTAAATCTAGATAGTGGAGAATGCTATCAAATTAAAGCAACCGGTATCGGACTTGATCTAACTGGAACAATCGTTGAAGCTGCAAATGGTACAGACGTATTTTCCATATATAGTGGCCATTCCTTTTTGAAGTTACTTTCTACCAATAACAGAGATCCATTATATGAAGTTGAATATCCCATCAACTCATGGGGAAAAGAATATATAGTTCCTCCAATCAAAAGTGTCGCCTTTTCACAATATCAAGTAATGGCAATGCACGATAATACAATTATTTATGTGAATGGTGACTCAGTAAGTATGTTGAATATGGGTGAAATATATGAGGACACTTTAGTTGATCCTGAAGTAGTTATAGGATCACGACCTATAAAGGTGGTGCAATTCATGCCGTCATCAAATGCTACAGCACCTAGCTATGGTGATCCTTCGATGGCTGGAATAAATGCAAATGAACAGATGTTCCTGAAAACCATAACCTTTTCACAGCACCCAGGAATAAACCTGGACTCAAATTTTGTAATCGTACTTACTAGAACAGATGAAACGAATATGGTGCAACTCAACAATACAACAATAAATGGATGGAAGGCTGTACCTTATTTGCAGAACTATTCCTATAGTACAATTTATACAGATACAGGATCACATACCTTAGAAACATCAGGCTGTGGTTTCCTTGCATATGCATATGGCATTGGTTGGGCTGAGAGTTATTTTTGCTCTGCAGGAGCTGGTTTTAATTCAACCAATCAAAAGATAGCAGTATCAAATATTTCTAGTTCTGATAGCCTAAATTGCACCAATGATGCCATATCGTTTTCAATTACAGGAAATAATGGAACCCCATTAAATGCTCAATGGTATTTTGGGGATGGAAACAGTTCTGGACTTTTAAACCCAGTCCATAGCTATACTGCACCAGGTGTTTATTTGGTTAGCGTTGAGATAGAATACGACTGTAGTACAGACACCTTATTAGACACTGTTGTTGTTGATTACTGCTGTATGTCACCTACAACCAATAAAGCAGACACTTTATGTCCAGGCCAGACTATATATGCAGGAGGAGCATGGCAATCAGCTCCTGGCAGCTATTTTGATACCTTAACAAATATGAATGGATGTGATAGTGTAATAATAACCACCTTGTCATATATCGAACCTGCAACAATTGGCTTTACCTATTCATACCCAGACCCATGCGATAGTTCAATTATTGAATTTACACCTACATCCACTAATACTATAGATAGCATTGAATGGCATATGGGGTTTACTGGCGGTGATGGGTTGACTGAGCTTAATCCTATTATCAATTTTTCTGATGCCCAAATTTATAATATAAGTCTTTCTATATATAATGCATGCGGCTGGGTTGATACCATTATTCCATTGCAGACACACAACCCTGAACTCTTACAGCCAATCATCATTACAGACACATTGTACTGCGAGGGCGATAATCTTTCAGATATCATTGCTCTACCTTCTGTAGGTGGAAGCATTACTTGGTATAGTGATTCTGGCCTCACTTCAGTAATCGGAACAGGGCCAATATTAACTCCTAACTCAAATTCTGGCAGCACCACTTACTTTGTGACAGAATCATTTGGAGGTTGCACTAGCGATCCAGGAATAGTAACAATCTATAACTATCCATTGCCAGTGTTAGAGATAAGTAATGATACGGTGATTGCCGCAGGAGAGGCCGTTGAACTTAACGTTTACGGTGCCAACACTTATGTATGGAGCACTGGATCGACAACAAACAGTATAAACGTTAGCCCTGAGCAAACTACAACTTATACTGTAACAGGATCTAATGGACCAGGATGTAATACAGCCACATCTGTGACAATCGAAGTTATGCCGATAGAAAATGTCGCATACATACCGAACGTTTTTTCTCTTAGTAGTACTAATCCGGAGAACAATCGATTATTTGTTTTTGGGAAAAATATTGAAACTCTTGAACTAACAATTTACAACCGATGGGGAGAAATTGTATATCAAACAATTGATACGAATTCAAAAAACCGAAACAGCGATGGCTTATGCTGTACATATGGCGAAGGATGGGATGGCACCCATATGAATGCTGGAAAACCACTTAATCCTGCTGTTTTTGTATACAAGTTTAAGGTCACCTATACAAAAGGAGGCGAATATTTTGAAACAGGCAATATTACTTTAACTAAATAAAAACATCATGAAAGCAAGACAAATATTCAAAAATTATAAAAGAGCAATAATCCTTGTTGGTGCGCTATCTTTCAATAGCGGATATGCACAAGACATCCATTTCTCGCAATTTTATCAAGTGCCCCAATTGATCAATCCTTCTTTAGCGGGAGGATTCAATGGGGATTTCAGGGCAATCGTGAACTTTAGAGATCAATGGTCTAACGTTGCACCCTATAAAAC
>DTSC01000138.1 GCA_012965625.1 Flavobacteriales bacterium
TTGAAAGCAACCAACTTCAACCCCCATGCTACCCAAAATGACGGTTCGTGCAACTACGATGTTACGGAGAAACTTGGGTGTACCAATCCCAAGGCGGACAATTACGACCCCACAGCCAATATGGACGACGGCACCTGTATTTTCAGGGGCTGTACCAATCCGGAAGCCATCAACTACAGCTACTTTGCGAATGAGGACGATGGTTCGTGCATTATTGTTGGGTGCATGGACCCTGATGCCATCAACTACAACCCCTCTGCCAATCAGAGCAGTGGCGCTTGCGATTATGATTGGGGGCCTGGTTATGCCGGAAACTGGACGGGCCTGAATTGCAGTATTGACTTCCAGAATTCCCTTTTGCTTGATATAACCTATGATACCAATGTGGCCAATACGATCGTGTTTGTACCCATGTTCCTTGATTTCTCTACACGTTACGCAACGTTTAATGGAAAGAGTATTACGTTTCCATCGCAAACCTTCGGTTCAGGAGGGTTGGGTTCTACTATGGACGGTTTCGGTATGCTAAGTACGTCACCAGACACAACACTAACTTGCACCTTTACCTACAAAGATCCCCTGTTGTTCATCAATAATACCTGTACGGTTACCTACACCAAACAGTAACCCAACCCCCATGCCACAAAATCTTGGTTTGCCAGATAACCCCGCCTTCCCACACCATCTTCACCCCTAAGTGTGATGCCTTATCTCTTGTACAGGGCTACTTTTAATAAACAAGTAATTTAAACCCATGAAAAATCTACACCGAAGTCTGCTTGCAGGCCTATTGGTAGCTATCACCCTAGGACAAAACATTGCCTTTGGGCAGAAAACCTATGTTCCAGATGATTATTTTGAGGTGGCATTGATAAACTTAGGTTATGATACAGGAATACCTGATGACTCTGTGCCTACGGCGAACATAAACACGGTTACTTATTTGGGTGTTGTTAATGATTCTATAAGTGATTTAACAGGTATAGAAGATTTTGCTGCTTTAACTCAATTGTATTGTTATGGTAATCAACTAACGAGTTTGGACGTATCTCAAAATACTGCTTTAACCGAGTTGCTTTGCAATCATAATCAGCTCAGCAATTTAGATGTATCTCAAAATACTGCTTTAACCAAATTGTATTGTTATGCTAATCAACTAACGAGTTTAGATGTATCCCAAAATACAGCTTTAGGTGTTTTGCAGTGTTCCAATAATCCACTCACCAGTTTGGATGTATCTCAAAATACTGCTTTAACTGAGCTGGTTTGTAATTATAATCAGCTCAGCAATTTAGATTTATCTCAAAATACTGCTTTAACTAAATTGTGGTGTTATACCAATCAACTAACGAGTTTAGATTTATCTCAAAATACTGCTTTAACTGATTTGTCTGGTTCTGGTAATGAATTCACCTGCTTAAATGTCAAAAATGGCAACAATATTAATATGACATATTTTGATGCTTCTAGCAATCCAAATCTAACCTGCATTGAGGTAGATGACACCACCTACTCTAATGTTAATTGGGTTTCTGGCAACTTCCAGTTTGACCTTCAAACCACCTTTAGTACAGACTGTAACAACCCTTGTTCAAACTGTATTAACGATACTATCATAAATGATACAACCAGTTATGTTGTTGCTGATAGTAATCTCATAAATATATCTCCTACAATATATCTTGATTCAGTAGAGAGCCTTGCAACTACACTAGGATGTGATAGTATTGTTAATCATTATTCTGAATTTGTTTTTAACGCAACATTCTGTACTGACACCACAGAAGTGTTCGATACTACCTATGTACAGGATACAACCTTTGTGACCGTTACTGACACCACAGAAGTGTTTGATACGACCTTTGTACAGGACACAACCTTTGTAACCGTTACTGACACCACAGAAGTGTTTGATACGACCTTTGTACAGGACACAACCTTTGTAACCGTTACTGACACCACAGAAGTGTTTGATACGACCTTTGTACAGGACACAACCTTTGTAACCGTTACTGACACCACAGAAGTGTTTGATACTACCTTTGTACAGGATACAACCTTTGTAACCGTTACTGACACCACAGAAGTGTTTGACACCACCTATGTAACCATTACCGATACCAATATTGTAAATGATACCATAACCTATAATGATACGGTCCTTGTATCTGTAACTGATACGCTTATCATTGATGTTACATTAACAGGAGTAGTACCACCAAACAACACCAATACCCTAAAGGTCTATCCTAACCCCACCAACGACCAACTGTACATTGATAACGGAGACTACCTATCCATGTCTGGTTATACTTTGAAGATTGTTAATAGTGTGGGCCAGGATGTTTTCAGCTCATTGATTAAAAGTTCTATGTTTGTCATAGACATTAGCACGCTGGGCTCCACAGGGCTGTACTTCATTCAGGTAATTGATGGCGGCGGTAATGTACTGGAGAACAAGAAACTTGTACTGGAATAAGATGAAAAAACTACTCATTCTATTTACCCTTGCACCCTGCATGGCCTTTGGGCAGATGACCTATGTCCCAGATGATAATTTTGAGCAGGCATTGATTGACTTAGGCTATGATACAGGAGCTCCTGATGATTCCGTGCCTACTGCCAATATCAATACGGTGCTGGCATTGAATGTCAGTCTAAAGAGCATAAGCGACCTTACGGGCATAGCAGACTTTGCTTCGTTGGTCAGCCTTGACTGCTTCTCCAATAATCTCACCAGCCTGGACCTGAGCCAGGGCAACAGTTTAGAATACCTGGACTGCTCAGGCAACTTCTTTCTTGGGAGTCTGGACATTAGCGGTGCCACCAATTTGTACTATTTGTATTGTGATTTCTGTCAGTTAAGCACTTTAGATGTAACCAACAATATCTATTTAGAGGAACTGGATATTGAGGTAAATCAAATTCAAAGCATAGACATCAGCCAAAATGCCAATGTGCTAGAGTTTTATTGCACCATTAATCAGCTCACCAGTATAGATGTGAGCCATATGGCCTCCTTAACTGTTCTTCAGTGCAACGGCAATGAACTGACCTGCTTAAATGTTGCAAATGGCAACAATCAGAACATGACAGGCTTTATTGCCTTCGACAATCCCAACCTGGCCTGTATAGAGGTAGATGATACCTCCTGGGCCAATGCCAACTGGACAGTTGCAGGACTGAACATGGATTCCACCGCCTCTTTCAGTGACGATTGCAGTAGCTCCTGCTTCCCTGGCTTCCCTCAACCAGACTGTTCATTCCTTGAGGTTTCACAAGTGCTTATTGATGAAACTACTATGACCATCGATATCAGTATTTACAATGGAGACACCGTTGATATCAACTATCCCTACATTGGATTGGTGGTTGATGCCCTGGGAGATACGATACAAAACGGTACTGCCAGCTTCTTTCTGCAATTTGCACTGGATACAATGACCTACAGCTATGCGCTGAATAGTGTTTCTCCTGTCTATCCTTTAACGGTATATTTTGCCTGATTGGAGGCATGGGCACGGATACCTGCGTATTATCCTATACACCTCCTACCGGCATAGCAGAACTACCATCCCCAGACAAACACCTCTTGTTCATCACAGATATACTGGGCAGAACTACCTTACCTGTACCTAACAGGGTGTTAATCTACAAGTACTCTGATGGTTCTGTGGAGAAAAGGATACAACTGGAAAGATAAAAAAACGTCTGCTCCTAAGATACCTGGTTGTTGGTATCATTGGTATTCACTCACCCCGATCGCTTGAAGTATGGATGGGATAAACTCAACAAGAGGTA
>DTSC01000139.1 GCA_012965625.1 Flavobacteriales bacterium
GTTTAATCTCTCCTTTGCATGTTTTATCATTTCATCCATTGAGTCAACCCCGTCTCTTCGTGCCGCATTTGAATTTATAGCTGCCATTCCAACATTTTTCACCTTACATAGCTGGGATATCGTTTTATATCTATCTTCCCAAGCGTTAACAAAAGGACAGGTATTACAAGAAAACACAACCAACAATCCATTTTCTTTGTTTAATTCTTGTAAAGAAAACATTTCACCCGAAACACCCCTCATTTGCATATTAGGCTCAGGTGCTTTTGAGCCGATCTCAATTATATCTATTGATGAAAAAACATTAAGTCCCAGCAATGCTGAAATACTTAAAGCAAAAAATATAAAGAATAACTTTAGTTTCATAAATATGGGTTTAAAAACATCTGTATTCCAAATAACAGGTTCTACTATAATGGTATGTTACCATGTTTTTTCTTTGGCAATTTAGCAACCTTATTCTTTAGCATAGAGAAAGCTGCTATAAGTTTTTTCCTGGTATCTTCAGGTTTTATCACTTCATCAATATAGCCACGGGCTGCAGCTCTATATGGATTTGAAAACATTTCTTTGTATTCATCTTCCTTTTCTTTTAGCTTAGCTACACGATCTTTTGCTTGGGCTATTTCTTTTTTGAAGATGATTTCAACCGCACCTTTAGCTCCCATTACAGCAATTTCAGCAGAATACCAAGCAAAGTTCATGTCAGCACCAATATGTTTAGAATTCATCACATCATATGCACCCCCATATGCTTTTCTTGTAATTACTGTAACCCTTGGTACCGTAGCTTCACTAAAGGCATACAAAAGCTTTGCGCCATTTGTAATAATAGCATTCCACTCCTGATCTGTTCCTGGCAAAAACCCGGGAACATCTTCAAAAACCAATAACGGTATGTTAAAAGCATCACAAAACCTTACAAATCTTGCAGCTTTCCTTGAAGCATTGATATCCAATACACCTGCAAGATTAGCAGGTTGATTAGCAACAATCCCAATGCATTTGCCAGCTATTCTTGAGTAACCTATAATTATATTCTCTGCGTAATCTTTTGAGATCTCCAGAAAAGAGTCAGCATCTACCGTATTTTCTATGATCTCTCTAATATCATAGGGCTGACTTGAATTTTCCGGCACTATCTCATTAAGTGCTTTTCTTACTTCAGAACCAGAATTCGAATAATCCAAATCTGGCGGATCCTCTTCACAGTTTTGTGGAATATAGGATAACAGTTTCTTGAGTGTTTCAATACAATCTATTTCATTCACACAAGAAAAATGTGTCACCCCTGATTTCGTTGAATGCGTGGTAGCTCCACCGAGATCTTCAGCTGTGACTTCCTCATGAGTAACTGTCTTTACAACGTTTGGGCCTGTTACAAACATATACGATGTGTTTTCTACCATCATTATAAAATCAGTAATCGCTGGCGAGTAAACAGCACCGCCAGCACAGGGGCCCATAATCGCAGATATCTGTGGTATTACTCCTGAGGCAAGGGTATTTCTATAAAAAATGTCCGCATATCCTCCCAATGACACCACCCCCTCTTGAATCCGTGCTCCACCTGAGTCGTTTAGTCCAATAACTGGAGCGCCATTTTTCATTGCCAAATCCATTATCTTACAAATCTTTTCGGCGTGAGCTTCTGCCAATGAGCCTCCAAATACAGTAAAATCCTGTGAAAAAACATAAACAAGCCGCCCATTTATTTTACCATAGCCTGTAACAACTCCATCTCCCAATATTTTTTGTTTTTCCAATCCGAAATCCATCGAACGATGAGTGACAAATGCGCCAATTTCTTCAAATGTACCTTCGTCTATCAAAAAATGAATGCGTTCTCTAGCTGTCAGCTTGCCTTTTTTGTGCTGTACCTCAATTCGGTCCAGGCCACCACCTTGCTCTAATTCAGCAAGTTTCTTGTTAAGTTCCTTGTCTTTGTTCATACTTGACAGTTTTTCAGGAATTGTTAGATAACGGTAAAATTAATAAACGCTTGTTTCATAAAAAAGACAATTGCCTTTTAATGAAATCTATTTATTCCATCTCGTTTAAAAGATCGTCGGTTATTTCCAAGTTATGAAAAACATTTTGCACATCTTCATCCTCTTCAAACAGGTCTATAACCTTTAGTACCTTTTTTGCATCAGCCACTCTTATAGCCTTAAAAACAGCTGGAACTCTTTGAAGCTCCGCATTTTCCGGTTGTATCCCCATATCTTCCAGTTTCTTCTGCATAGTGCCGAAATCTTCAAAGGAGGTATAAACAATAAATACCTCATCCACTTTTTCCACCTCTTCTGCTCCTCCATCAATTACTTCTAAAGTAAATTCATCCTCAGCAAGGTCAAGGGTAGGAACTGTAAAAACGCCTTTCCTGTCAAACAGAAATTCTAAGGATCCATTGGTGCCTAGCGCACCTCCACTTCTGGTAAAGGCCGCTCTTACATTAGAAACAGTTCGTTTCAAATTGTCTGTTGTGCATTCCAGGAATATAGCCACACCATGCGGACCATACCCTTCATATGTTATCTCTGATAACTTATTCCCGTCAGTATCTGATGCCTTATTAATTGCCCGTTCGATATTATCCTTCGGCATATTAACACCCTTTGCATTTGATATTGCCATCCTAAGGGCCGGGTTTGATTTTGGATCTATGCCTCCTCCATTCTTAACAGCCACCGATATTTCCTTTATCACTCTGCTAAAAGCCTTAGAACGCTTTGCATCCGTTGCTCCCTTTTTTCTTTTGATTGTTGACCATTTACTATGTCCTGACATAATTTATACAATTATTTGGCATGCTTGGCATTATCAATCAAGTTTAAGAACAGCAAGAAAGGCTTTCTGGGGCACCTCAACATTTCCAACTTGCCTCATTCTTTTTTTGCCCTTTTTCTGTTTTTCCAACAATTTTCTTTTCCTAGTAATGTCTCCTCCATAACACTTTGCAGTTACATCCTTACGCAAAGCACTAATAGTTTCTCTTGCAACAATCTTAACGCCAATTGCTGCTTGAATGGCGATACTAAATTGTTGTCTTGGAATCAACTCTTTTAGTTTTTCGCATATTTTTCGGCCGAAATTTTGAGCATTGTTTTTAAATATTAGTGCAGATAATGCGTCAACTGAATCTCCATTAAGCAAAATATCAAGTTTCACCAAGTTAGATTCTCTATATCCAATCGGATGATAATCAAAGGAGGCATATCCTTTTGAAATGGATTTTAATTTATCATAAAAGTCAAAGACAATTTCAGCTAAAGGCATCTCAAAGCTAAGCTCAACTCTATCTGTGGACAGATATACCTGATTCTTTAGTTCTCCTCTTTTCTCAATACAAAGATTCATTATTGCACCTGTATATTCAGCCTTAGTAATTATTTGAGCATTTATATAGGGCTCTTCAATAGAATTTAATTGTATCACTTCAGGTAAATCGGAAGGATTATTTACATTTATCTTATCTCCTTTTTTTAGGTAAGCAATATAAGATACATTAGGGACCGTTGTTATCACCGTAACATCAAATTCACGCTCAAGTCTTTCCTGAATTATTTCCATATGTAGCATTCCCAGAAAACCACACCTAAATCCAAAACCAAGAGCAGCTGAAGACTCTAGTTCAAAAGTTAGCGAAGCATCATTAAGCTGTAGTTTTTCCATGGCCTCTCTTAAGTCTTCATAATCCTCAGTATCAACTGGGTAAATCCCAGCAAAAACCATTGGCTTTACATCTTCAAATCCCTGAACCACGT
>DTSC01000140.1 GCA_012965625.1 Flavobacteriales bacterium
TGGATGTATTTCAAAATAATGCTAGCAGCTATGTTACCCGAATTATCAATTAAACAGATTTTTTTGAATAGTTAAAGTTATAAATATTTCCTTATTAACAAAGCCTTCTTGCAAATTTAAATATATAGGCAAAGGATATTATATATTGTATAGGCCATTATTATTATAATTGAACCTTCTTTATTTGTTACTGCCAGATAAAGACGATAATAAACATTTAAGGTTGCCTTGGAATTCTATAAAATGGTGGCTGCTTCCCGTTGCAAACTTTAGTCATACGAATTAACAAATGAAGATGTAAATTAATTATTAGTTTTATTAAGCTGGATTTACAGCTTTTCTAAAGTCTCACTTAATTGTTTTATTAATTTATTTTGTGCAGATAAACTGATTTCTAAACTTTCAATTTTCTTCTCTAATTCTGATGTTTTTATGGTGTCAACCTGTTGAGTCTTAGAGGTATTTGTTGCATATATTTGATTTTCAAGATCTTTTATTTCTTTTTGTAATGCCTGTATACCGGCGACTAATATCGGAGTTAACCTACCGTAATCAATCCCCATTGGTTCAATTTTTACATCACCATTTGGATCACCACCAACTGCTTGAGGATATACTTTTAATAATTCCTGTGCAATGAAACCATATTCTGTTTTTTCAGGCATTCTAATATAGCTGTATTGTCTTGGCTGAATAGTGGCAATGATGTCAAGAGCGTTGTTTAAATCAGTAATATTTTGCTTAAGCCTTCTATCTGAAGTTGTTATATACTGTACCCCCGTACCATCACCAGCAATTTTCCCAATATTGCTTCCTGGTGAAGCTGCTGTTGTAGAATTATCGTAGAAGCCAACAAAATAATTATTACTGTTAGCGGCTGTAGCACCAAGATCTATTCGCAATCCATCCGCATTTACATTAGTACTGTTATTGATAATTCGGGCAACATAGCTGCTAGCATTATTTTGAAATACATCCAATAAGTAATATGAGTTTGTTAGGCCAATACCAACATTGCCACCACTCTCTAAACACATTACGGCATTTCCATTTGTGAAGGATGTTCCATATCCAAATTGTAAATTTGCAGGAGATTGGTTAACACCAACAATCCAGTAATTTGACCCGGTAACACTATTTTGAAATGAAATTGCGGCCTCACCTGAAGTTCCCGTATTTTTAACTAGAATTCCTCCGTCATCAAATCCTCCATCACCATCAGTATTATCTTCAACATGTAATTTAAATTGAGGGGAGACGGTTCCAATACCCACATCGCTACTAATATGCACGTCTCCCTGGAAAAAGCCTGCCCAGGATTTTCCTGCAACAGCTAAAGCAGGTATTGGATCGGGCTCAGCTCCTGTCCTGTCATATCCAAAGATGGCAACTCCTTCTTCTGACCCTGATACCGAGCCATAAACACCAAAATTTACATTTCTATTACCCGCTGTTCCGAAAATACCGTGTGCCCGTCCATTAGTGGAAGCAACAGCAGCTGTAGCATCTCCCCTTACCCCATAATGATAACCGCCGCTGAAAGGGGTGGTTATTTTGCCAAATACGCCATAAGCATGGTTAACACCGGTTGGAGGAACCTGCTCTGCTCTAATAGCTGCTGCGCCATTAGTCGTAGAGGTGCCAGAACTATAAATATTATACTTTGCATCTCCAGCTCCATTCACACTCAATAAAGATAAGGGTGCAATTGTACCAATCCCTACATTTCCACTATTATCTATCCTGGCTTGCTCTACCCCATTAGTAAAAAACTTCATATAGTCAGCAGAATTAAAATACTCTATTCTGCCCATCTGTATGTCATCCTGATCTCCGAAATAAATTCTGGCCGGTTCATCATTATCTGACTGTAGTTGAAGTATAGCTTCTCCTGCAGGGTCATTCGAAACAACTTTTACCCAAGCAAACAAGTTGTCCTGCTCTATTAAGGCATTCCCTTTTACATGCAGCTTATCTGTTGGCGTTGATGTTCCTATTCCTACATCTCCTCCAGATTCCACCCTCAATCTCTCTGTGTTGTTTGTTCTGATAACCCAATCTGCAGCATCTATGGTGCCAATAAAATTGGTAGGAGGCGATGTGCCAGAATTACCGGTAAGCGACCAAGCATTCAATGCGCCATCATTACCAGTTGGTCCAGTAGCACCCGTTAAGCCGGTATTGCCTGTAGGACCTTGTGTTCCTGTAGAGCCAGTAGCACCCGTAAGGCCAGTATTACCTGTAGGGCCTTGAGGACCCGTAGCACCTGTAAGGCCAGTATTTCCTGTAGGACCTTGTGTTCCTGTAGAGCCAGTATTCCCAGTAGGACCCTGAGTTCCAGTAGCACCAGTAAGGCCAGTATTGCCTGTGGGCCCCTGAGGACCCGTAGCACCAGTAAGGCCAGTATTTCCTGTAGGACCTTGTGTTCCTGTAGAGCCAGTATTCCCAGTAGGACCCTGAGTTCCAGTAGCACCTGTTAGGCCAGTATTCCCAGTGGGGCCTTGAGTTCCAGTAGCACCTGTAAGGCCAGTATTCCCAGTAGTACCCTGAGGACCCGTTGCACCCGTTAGGCCAGTATTCCCAGTAGGTCCTGTAGCACCCGTTAAGCCAGTATTCCCAGTAGTACCCTGAGAACCCGTTGCGCCCGTAAGGCCAGTATTCCCAGTAGGACCTTGCGGACCAGTAATACCTGTAGCTCCTGATAAACCTGTTGGACCTGTAGGGCCTTGTGGCCCTCCTAAACCAATAGTTCGCCAAAAAGCACCATCAAAATAATAGAAGGTAGTATCACTTGTTTGGAAGATAAGCAGTCCGGTGACAGGAGCAATAATCAGAGTAGTATCTGTACGTGGAATTAATATACCTTTATCATTGGCTTGAAGCTCCAAAATAGCACTGGCATCAGGAACATTGGTGCCGATACCTACGTTGTTGTTTTGAGCCAATAAAACAGAACTAAAGGATAGGGTAACCAAGGATAACAGGCAAAATATTTTAATATTTTTCATTAATACAAAATAATTGAATAGATAAAGGTATAACTATTTTCTTATTTGGCAAGAGGTTTATTCTTGTCAGCCAGATAAAGACGACAATGAGCAATTCAGGTTGCCTTAGAATTCAATATAAGAAGGTAGAAGGGTCCTTCTTATAGATATGCAATTTCAATTGGAGTAGAGTTTTTCTATCAGTTATTAAAACTCTTTTGTAATTGCTTCAGAGACCATCATCCTTTCACCTTTATAATAGATAACAATAAAGGCATCTTTATCACCAATCTTAATGGCTTTGTTCCTTAGGGATTCTGCTGCATTCATTTTCTTGTATTTGCCCATAACAAATCTTGTTATCCCATCTTTAAGCAATTGTGTGGTAACACTTCCCATTTCATTGAAATAAGTATAATTAAAATTCTCTGGAGTGAAATAGGCTCCAATCTGGACCTTAAATACCAGCCCCTCAGCAACACATCCCCCGTATTTTTTAATAATCTTCTGATAAATCTCATCTGACAGATCAGGAAAAGTTGAACCTCCAGTATAAGACTCTAAATATTGTATTGGGAACTCACAGTCTTTTGGCGCCTCTGGCAGTATTTCAAGCATAAAACTTCCGTCCTCTTT
Source organism: Flavobacteriales bacterium (assembly GCA_012965625.1). Lineage (GTDB taxonomy): Bacteria > Bacteroidota > Bacteroidia > NORP154 > NORP154 > UWMA-0041. The sequence continues at coordinate 3,624 of DTSC01000140.1, forward strand.
TGAATCAGTTTCATTTCCACCTGTAACTGAAAAATGCAATCCTGGTTTTGGTAATCCTCCTGAAGTAACCAAGCCCTTAATCATTGCCCTTTGAATATTTGCTTCATCATCAAT
>DTSC01000141.1 GCA_012965625.1 Flavobacteriales bacterium
GTAAGCTGTTCGGGAGCTTGTAATGGAACTGCTACAGTTTCAACAAGTGGTGGAGCTCCAATAGCAAATTACAATTGGAGTAATGGGGGAACCACTCAAACAATTAGTGGCTTATGTGTAGGCACTTATTCAGTTACTGTAACCGATATAAATGGTTGCCAGGATACTGGGTCCGTAACGATAAACTTCGGTACAGACATAAAAGCAGGATTCTCTTATAATGGCGACCAATGTCTCAATGGCAATACCTTTGTCTTTACAAACCTAGGAACCACTCCAGGGTTTTGCGGACTGAATTGTCCGACTTTCTCATGGGATTTCGGTGATGGCACAACACTTTCCGGAACAACAATTGCAGATGCCAACCCCAGTCATACTTATGGTTTAGAGGGAACATATACAGTTACGCAAATTGTTTCAGATGGCCCCTGCATTGACACAATGGTGCAAATAATAATAGTCTACCCAGACCCAACAATAACCCTAATTCCAACAGACCTTTCTTGTTCTGGTTTATGCGATGGAGCAATTGACCTCACAGTTCTAACAGGTACTCCACCTTATACATATAACTGGTCTAATTTTGAAACAGCACAGGACCAACAAGGTATATGTGCAGGAACTTATGATGTTACTGTTACGGATTCAGCAGGTTGCACGACTACTGGTACGGTAACTATTAATGAACCTGCTGCAATAATAATAACTCTTACCCCCTCAATTCCATCTTGCTTTGGAGGTTGTGATGGAAGCATCACCTCCTCTATATCAGGTGGCAATGCGCCATATACCTATTTATGGAATGACCCTGGAGCCCAAACCAATACTACTGCTTCTGGACTTTGTCTTGGTACATTCATGCTATTGGTTACTGATGCAAATGGTTGTTCTGATAGTGATACAATATCACTGGGTACTCCACCACTATTAACAAGCAGTATTTCCGGTACTGATGCATCATGTAATGGAGTTTGTGATGGAACAGCAACAGCATCACCTTCAGGAGGTACTCCTCCATATTCGTATAATTGGAATGACCCATTATTTCAAACAGACTCTACAGCTACAGCTTTATGTGTTGGGACTTATAATGTTACAATAACAGATGCAGCAGGTTGTGACACCATTCTTAGCTACACTATAGATGAACCACCTGCAATTGTTCTAACACCTTCATCCACCCCTTCAACTTGTGGAAATCCTGATGGTACAGCATGTGTGACTATCGTAGGCGGAACTCCACCTTTTAGCTATCTTTGGGATGACCCCAGTGCTCAAACAAACAATTGTGCTACTGCTCTTTTAGCAGGTGGATATACAGTAATAGTCACAGATTCAAATGGATGTATTGCAACAATCCCCATTTCTGTAAATGATCAAGGGGCTCCAGTTGCGACAATTTCAGATAGTTCAGATGCAACATGTAATGGAGACAGTGATGGCTCAGCAACAATTTCTCCTTCTAGTGGCACCCCTCCTTATACTTTCTCGTGGAACACTTCACCTGTTCAAACGGACTCTATTGCTACAGGATTGCCTGCAGGATCCTATACTGCAACCTTAACAGATTCAAATGGTTGTGTAGCCTCAGCGTCAGTGACAATAAGTGAGCCTGTTCTTTTAATTGCTTCAATAACCAACAGCACCAATCCAAGCTGCAATGGTGCTTGTGATGGAAATGCTACCGTTTCTGTATCTGGAGGAACTGTTCAATACACATACTCCTGGAACTCATCACCAGCACAAACTACAGCAACAGCAACGGGATTATGTGCTGGATTTTATACTGTAACCGTAACAGACAGTTTTGCTTGTATTTCTACTGACACTATCACAATTGCGGAACCTAGTCAAATAGTGGCAACTATTGTAGGAACAGATGTAAGTTGTAACCTCGGCTCAGACGGTGCTGCTGACCTTAGTGTATCTGGGGGGCTGGCGCCATACACATACTTATGGTCTAACAGCTCTACTACAGAAGATATTGCAAATCTTACTATCGGAACCTATTCGGTAACGGTAACAGATGCAAATGGATGTGATACTATAGCCAGTATAACCATTACAAAACCCTTCTCCATTACACTTACGATCTCTGTAGTGAATTCAAACTGCAGTCAGGCTGATGGATCAGCAACTGTAAGTGCAACAGGTGGTCCTGGACCATATACTTATTTATGGGATGACCCTGGAGCACAAACAAATACTACTGCAGTTGGATTAGCAGCAGGCACATACAATGTGATTGTAAGTGATTCAAATGGATGCCTTGAAACAATATCAGCAACCATTGTAGATTTACCTGGAGGATTTGCTACCGCTATTGTTGATAACAACACAAGTGGATTTAATATTTGTGATGGACAAGCGACGGCTTCCATGATTGGAGGGACTGCACCATATACTTATTTATGGAATGACCCCGCTGCTCAAACTACAGCAACCGCTACAGGTATTTGTGCAGGCACTTACTGTGTAACGGTAACAGATACAAATGGTTGTGCGGATAGTGTCTGCATTACCATCACGCAGCCAGCAAATATTGTTCTTACTATAATAGGAACCAACATACTTTGTTATGGAGATTGTATGGGTGCAGCAGATCTTACAGTAATCGGTGGAGTCCAGCCATATACTTATCTGTGGAATCCTGGAGGATTAACTGCAGAAGATATTGTGAATTTATGTGCAGGAACATATACCGTAATTGTTACAGATTCAAATGGAGTGTCAGTCACTGACTCAATCACAATCACAGAACCTGCATCCCCTTTAACAAGTACAGTTACTGGGACCGATGTGTTATGCAACGGTGATTCTACTGGAGCCATTGATCTAACTGTTACTGGTGGAACTCCACCCTATACTTACCTATGGTCACCAAATAGTGAAACAACAGAAGATATAACAAATCTATCACCTGGCACCTATTCCGTTAATATAACGGATTCAAATGGATGTACCAGTACCGCAAGCTATACGGTTATTGAACCACAGCCCATCTCCTTAACAACAGGGTTTATGGATGCAAACTGTGGACAACCTGATGGCCAAGTATCGGTTATTGGATCAGGAGGTACTGGTAGTTTTACGTACTCCTGGAATACTTCTCCCATTCAAACTACAAGCGTTGCAACTGGTGTGCCTGCAGGTAATTATACAGTAACAGTAACTGACGGAGTTGGTTGTATTATGTCTGCAACAACAAATGTAAATGATCTTGGTGGAGGAAATGCTACGGTAACTACGGACAATGATGCAAGCTGTTTTGGCATTTGTGATGGCCAAGCGACTATTAACATTGTTGGTGGCTCAGCACCATTTACCTATTTATGGGATGACCCAGGTATGCAAACAAATGCAACAGCAACGGGCCTGTGTGCAGGAACCTATAATGTAAGCGCTACTGATGCTGTTGGATGCTTGTTAACTGGAATGGCAACTATTAATGAACCAGCTGCAATTACCTTAACCGTTACTGGTATGGATGTAACATGTAACGGTGGATGTGATGGTAGCGCAAGCACTTCTGTATCTGGTGGGACTTCCCCATACACATATGCTTGGAACACTTCACCCATCCAGGTAACGGATATTGCAACAGGATTATGTGCCGGAACTTATACTGTAACAACCACAGATAGCAATGGATGTGATACAGTGGGAAATGTGTTGATAAATGAACCATTGGCGATTATTGTATCTACCAACTCAGTAACATCTCAC
>DTSC01000142.1 GCA_012965625.1 Flavobacteriales bacterium
TGGTTGATACTGCTGGCAGCTTTTGGTTTACCGCAATTGACAGCAATTTCTGTAATATAAAATCTGATACTTTGAATGTCATCTTGGCTAATTATCCGAATCCGGTTGCAGCCCTGGATACTGCAGGGACGTTTTTGTTATGCCCAGCCGACACTATTGTCTTCCAAGCAGATTCAGGGTTTTCAGGCTATCTATGGTCAGACGGTTCATCTTCTCAAGAAATTTCTATTTCAACCCCTGGGGTATATTATGTTATTGTAAGTGATTCTAACGGCTGCACTGCTATTTCTGATACAGCCATTGTAAATTCTCCTTCAACAATACCACCAAAAGTACTGCTTCCAAATGGCAATAGCCTCTGTAAAAATGATTCTGTTATAATATTCGCAGACAGCAGCTTTTCGTCAGTATTATGGAACAATGGCTCTACAGAGCACGAATTACATGCGGATACACCCCAGACCTTATTTTATACAGCAATTGATTCATTTGGTTGTTCTTATAGCTCAGATACCATACATTTATCTTGGTTCCCAATCCAAGATCCTGCTATTTCAATTCTTTTAACTGACTCCATATACTGTATGGCGCAAATTATTCCTTTGGAAATTAACCCTCAAAATTACATTTCTTACAATTGGCAAAATGGGGATACCACTGTTTTAAGCTCTTTCTCGTCTTCAATACCAGGAGACTTCTGGCAAACAATCTCTGTAATTGATTCAAACAATTGCCAGGAAAAGGATAGCATCCTAATCACAATAGAAATTTGCCAAGGCATGATTGCTAATAGGGCTATTGACCAAGTAATCGTTTATCCGGCAATTACTGATCAGATCATAAACATATCATCAAATATTGGCATTAAAGACATTATAATGATGGATGAATCGGGAAAAACGATTTTCAAGAAAAAATGCAATTCTAATAGAAATGCAACAATCAATATGGAAAGATATTCAAATGGTATTTACATTTTAAAAATATTTACAAAATGGGGAGGTCCTCCGGAAATAAAAAAAATAGTTAAAAAATAAAAGCACCTATATCTTGGTAAATTCTAACATCTTTGTTTCTTTTTTAAACTAGCAGCAGATTCATTGTGAAGATGCAGAAATTATCACATCTATTTGCGATTGATCTGAAAATGGCGAAGAAACTCTTCAAGAGAATTCTTGAAATAATAGTGGGCCCACCAGGACTTGAACCTGGGACCGACGGATTATGAGTCCGGCGCTCTAACCAACTGAGCTATAGGCCCTTAAGGTATTTACAAAGATCCCATTAATAGGATCTTTATTATATCTCAAAAATCGATCGCAAAAATACTTCCTTTTTTGGATTTTTTATTTTTTCCCTTTTATTTTTTCATCTTTGCCGGATTATTTTAGTTGCCTAAAACAAATAGGAGACATGTATTTAAATAACATAAAAAATGTAATTTTTGACCTTGGAGCCGTACTTTTCACCATTGACTATTCCCTAACCATTAAATCATTTGAAGCCCTTGGGATACACGATTTTACTTCTTTTTTTTCCAAGAAAAGGCAAGATTCTATTTTTGACCAATATGAGCTTGGTGCGGTTAGTACCAGCCAATTCTTAAAAAGAATAAAGGAGTATCTACCTGAATCAACAAGCAATAATGACATTGTCAAAGCGTGGAATGCTATGTTGTTGAAATTCCCTCAAAGCAGTATTGAACTATTGAAAGGGTTAAGGCCAAATTACCGGCTATTTCTACTTAGCAACACCAATGCTTTACATTTTTCCAGTTTTCATGATATTATTTACAAACAACATGGGATTTCTGATCTGGAAAGGTTTTTTGAGAAGGTTTATTATTCCCATTTGATTGGGATGAGAAAACCAGACAAGAAGGTTTTTGAATATGTATTAGAAGAAAATGACCTTGTCCCTTCAGAGACATTATTTATTGATGATTCTCCACAACATGTGAAAGGGGCTAAGGAAACAGGAATCCATGGCAAATTACTGGAAAAAGAAAGCGCAGTATTGAACTTATTTAGTGCTGATTACAAGATAGCCATTCAATAGGCTAGCCTATTGATTCTGGCAAAGTTCCGTCAAAACACCATTCATTGTCTTGGGATGAAAAAAACAAACGAGTTTATTGTCAGCTCCTTTTTGTGGGCCATTGCCTATTAGTTCAAATCCTTCATCAACCATCCTTTTGATCTCAAGATTAATATCGTTAACAGCATAGGCCAAGTGATGAATCCCCTCACCTCGTTTTTCAATAAACTTTGCAATTGGGCTATCTGGTTTATTTGCTTCGAGTAATTCAATTTTGGTTCTGCCAACTTTAAAAAATGAAGTCGTAACTCCCTCATTTTCCACTTTCTCAATTTTATAGGGTGGAGCGTTGAACAAAACTTCATAACGCTTATTTGCTTCAGCGAGGTCTTTCACGGCAATACCAATGTGTTCTAGTTCCAACATAGAAAAAGTCAAATATTAAATTGAGATACAATTTAATTCACTGTACTAAAATAAACAATAAAAGAAAAAAAAGACTAAAGGAAAGAGGAATGAGTAAAATTTATTTTTTCAGGAACTTACCCATATCCTTGTCGTAGTTTATATAATAAGTGCCTCTTTTCAAATTGGACACATCAACATTGTCTCCGAAACCTTTTTTAACAATGTTGCCATAGGCATCATATATTTCATACATTGTTTTGTCAGAGAACAAAATATTATCCTTGACCTTTTGAGGTGCAAATGTTACTGGAGGTTTCTTGGATCTGTGCTTTATCGCAGAAGAGTATCTGGGCCTTCGGCTATAATCCACTTGTTTTACTCGGAATTTGTTTTCTCCGGAATGCGAGGTGACTTTAAAAGTGTAGCTATTGTTAGCCGTTTGACCTTTACCCTCTTCTTCGCCTACCTTTACCCATTTATTCCATCGGAATTGCTCAATAACATATGGAAGTTTTCCTGTTTCGTTATTAGTGATCCATTCCAGCATCCCTTCGTCATCAATTTTCATATCAACAATATCAAAGGTGCTTTTGGGCTTAAGCACTTCAGGATTCAGAACTTTCGGCTTACAATCATCTCCATGCTTGATTTTGACAACCACTTTAGTACCAATCTCCAGTTGCATTGCTGTAAAATCTATTTCAAAAGCACTTGAATTTATTTCATCTGTAGTAACCTGGTCATTAATAGTTACTTCAAAGGTGCAAAATCCAACACCTGAGCCGGTAAAGGGGTTTTGCACAAACAAGTTTTTTCCTTGATAGTTTCCTTCCAATATTATTGTGCCGGCTGCATGGACATAACCAACAGATAATATCAAAGTTAAGACTGAAATTAATGTTCTTTTCATCATAATTGCCTTTATCTTTCCAGGCTCTTTTTATTCAATCTATTCATAAAAGCTCTCTAGCAGATTGGCATTTCTCCATTAAACTAAGGTGCAATATTAAAGTCTTATTTCAAATAATCCAAATTAAAAAACATTTAGACACTTATTAAAAGAATTACGAAAATAACCAAAATGACAATAAAACAACAACAATAGTCAAATTATTAATTACAAACTAAATATGTAAATTTGCTAGTTGGGTGCGAATACAGGTTTGTTGTCATAAAAAATTGCACCACAACAGACCCAGAACCAAGATCGCTAGAAACTTTTCACAAATCCCCGAGTGCAATTTTCGCAGTTTTTTTTTTGCAAAGTCT
>DTSC01000143.1 GCA_012965625.1 Flavobacteriales bacterium
TCAAAAAGTGAGGAAAGCAGTTGAGGTGGATTGATCACAATAAGAAGTCAACCAATATGTATAATCAATATGTTTTTCTTGCCTGCTGCATTTCCCTTTGCTTAATATCCTGTATTGATATTGAAGAAGAACAAAGTTTTAAAAACCCCCCAAATATTTTATTTGTATCAATAGATGATCTTGGCCCCAACCTGGGGGCATACGACAATCTTCATATTAAATCGCCCAACCTTGATGAATTTGCTGCAAATGGCATGACCTTCAGAAACACCTACTGCCAAGCTGCTGTATGTGCTCCTTCCAGGGCAAGCCTCATGACGGGGCTAAGGCCGGATTCTACTCGCGTATGGCATTTAGGCGACAAGTTCAGAAAAATACATCCGGATATTGTGACCATGCCTCAGCACTTTAATAAATACGGCTACCACACTGTCTGCATAGGAAAAATATTTCACAATTATATGCCAGATTCAATTTCCTGGGACGAGCCTGACCTGAGACCTGTTCAATACCTGCGTCCTGAATGGCTGAAGAGGGATGGAGAAACCTTCTATGTGAATGAAGAAACACAGCGTAAACAGAAGATTAAAAGAGACGCCCTTGTAGCCAAAAGGCCCAATTATTATGCTGATGGCTGGAATAATGGTCCGGCCTGGGAGATGGAGGATGTACACGACACTCTTTATTATGATGGGGCTCAGACAGAATTGGCAAAACGAACCCTTACTCGTTTAGCAGAGAAAGAGGAGCCATTTTATCTGGCACTAGGCTATTTCCGGCCCCATCTTCCCTTTGCTGTACCTAAGAAGTATTGGGATATGTACGATAGGGATAGCTTGCCTTTGGCGAGAAATCCTTTTGTGCCTGAACATTCTCCAATCATGTCAATGAACTCAATGTATGAGCTGCGAGGCTATGATGGCTTTTCTAAATTGAAGCATCCTACAGAGAATGTAATGGCAGAAGATACTGCACGCATATTAAAACATGGTTATTATGCCAGTGTATCGTATGTCGATGCACAATTTGGCAGGATCATCCAGCACCTAAAGGACCTGGATATCTATGACAATACTATAATCATAGTATGGGGAGATCATGGCTGGAAATTAGGAGAGCATAACGGCTGGTGCAAGCAAACCAATTTCAATATTGATGTCCATGTACCCATGATGATCTGTAGTCCTAACCAGCCAAATGAGGGAAAACAAACTTTTGGAATCACGGAGCTGATAGATATGTTTCCATCTCTATGTGAATTGGCAGGTATTGAAGCTCCTGGCTATTTGCAAGGCACGAGTTTCGTCTCGCTCTTAGAAGATCCAGAGCAGGAGTGGAAATCAGCAGCCTTCAGTCAATTTCACAGAAGGCCAAAAGTAACTCCTGATGGAAAAAGGTATATGGGCTACTCTGTAAAGACCATTAGATATCACTATGTAGAATGGTATTACTGGGATAATGAGGCAGAAGAAAGGGGTGCTTATGTTACGAACGAGCTTTATGACAGCAAAGCAGATCCGGATGAAAATAGAAACATTGCTGGCATTGAGGAGAACAATGGAATAATCATAGAGCTGTCAAATCAATTACTTGATGGCTGGAAAAAGGCCAAGCCAGCTGACTTCAGATAATAAAGCTATACTGAAAGAGTGAAAAACCCTTTTGGCTAATTCCGGAGAATAAATCAGAAGGGGGTTCTTTTAGTTTACAAGTATTTTCTTTGTTTCTGTCTTGTTGTCAGTTCTAAGTTTTAGTATATAAATTCCTTTGCTGTATTTAGATACATTTATTCTTGTATAATAGGTTCCTGGCATTTGTTGTGCAAATTCTTTATTCAATATCACTTCACCCATCATATTATAAATTGTCAATATTGTGCTTTGTTTTTTTTGAATAAAATAATCAATAAATAAATATTCATCAGAAGGGATAGGATAAACAGAGAACAATTCTTCTGGATTATTTCCTATTCCTGTTACATTGCATGCAAGCTCACAGGCAGCTAAAGTGGAATAAGCTCCAGAATCATTTCCTGGATTATAACACCCAGTAATGGGGTCGCAATCCCAGGTATAAGCAGATGCACTTACCTCAATATCGTCTATAAATAAGCTGGCACCATCATCACTATAAACCCTGAAACGCATAATAATTTCACTTTCTCCGTTAAATGCATCTAGGCTTACAGCCTCTACTTTCCATTCGGTAGAATCTGGATAGAAAAACCCAGGGTGGCTGGGAGCGGTTGCCAAAGAGCTGCCATAGCCACCATAAACATTTGTCCACGTATTTCCACAATTAGTAGAAACATCGATATTTAGACTATCCTGCGAGTTAGAGGAGTTTTGCGAGTAGGCATAAGAAAATACTAGTGTAGCATCGGAGGCAGCACTGAAATCCAATTTTTTATATACCAAAGAAGATTCTATTCCCGAAGGGATAAATGGCAGCTTCCATCTATATGATTGCTGTGAATTCCAAAAGCCTCCCAGAGATGTGTTAACTCCTCCGATATTATCATTATCTACCACATAAGCTTGTTTGCCTACCGGAGGGGTAATTAAGAAAGCATTATCCGGGTCTTCTATGCCATGATTATAACTCTCAAAATCTTCTATAAAGCCAGTGCCAAAAGTACCTGGAGGCATGTAAAAGAAAGCATCTGAATGACTGTATTGGTTGTTTTGAGAAGTGTCGATAAGGCTGGAAACATCATCAACATTTACATTAAAAGCGATAACGTTTTTTTCATCAGTTACCACTACCGGTGCAAATGTGATTGTGGTAGAATCGTCAGCCATAAGAACAGTGGTTATTAGCTGTACTACAGGTGTTCCATTGTTAAGGCTGTAGCTTACTTCAAAAGAATCAATATTTGTTGAACTATTATTGTATATAGTAACTTCTGGTGTTACATTTGGATCACAAAAAGAAGGTGTGGCCATTTTTGTTTTGGCAGCGATATCTACTAAACTTACTCCCACTGGCACTCCGCTATAAGTTATATGGGCATCTTCTACTGTTATAACTTCTGATTTGCCTTCAGCAATAAAACCCAAGAAATTGATATTTGTCAAATCAACTGGCACACCATTAATATCGGCAGGTACAATGTATTGATATTGCTTGGCAATTAATGTGCTTTGGCTGGTCCCAACCAAAGTGTCTCCCCATTGTTCTGTAATTAGATGTCTCAACATATGCATGTGCCGGTATTCATTATTAGGCATGGTATAATCAGGGTTTTTTTCCTTTCCGTTTTGTGGTCCGATTATGTTGTCTTGGGTAATCGCCAGGTTGAAATATATCGTGGCAGGAGCCGTGTTGCCTGTAAAATATATTTCAGCATCAATAGTTACAACCCTGGTTGTCAGGTTAATATCGGCATCCATTGCTATGTTTGCATAGCTGGCCTGTGTCCTGGTTTGATCCGCATATGTCTCCCATACGTACCTACTCAAATTTGTTTGTGAGCCTGAGAAGATGTGCCTGTTAATGGATCCGCCGGGGTAGCCAACGACACCACTCTCGACTTCAATTGAATCACCAAATATTGTACGATAGTCCGGCTCAGAAACATTGGGTTCTGCAAAAGATCCAATATGCCAGGTAATTATAAAAACATCATCTTTATTTTTATCATGAATTTCATCTGCCATTTTTGCTCCATCCGGACAAAAAGAGCAATGCAGGCA
>DTSC01000144.1 GCA_012965625.1 Flavobacteriales bacterium
AGCAGTTGAAAAATTAGTTAAAATTAATAAAAGAGGCAATTATGGAAAGATATTATTGCAGCATGACAGCCGCTAGACAAATAGACTATAAATCAATTAATCTCAACACCTGATTTGGATCTTAACGTAAGTGCCGATATCTTGGTTTTAGACTTAAGGTTTATTTAAAAGATCAAATGTTACAACAAATTGGATAGCTTGAATGTATTACAATTTTTTAACTGGATTTATTAAATTTGGTAAAACCATATAGGGAATAGAAACGCAATTGAATAAGTACCTTTAGTCTAATCTTTATATAGCATGATAAAAACAGGATATACTAAGCATTGGGGGTTTTTCGTCTAATGCCAGATAATTGCAATTTGCTATGATAAAAAACCATATTCTTTTTTCAATATTTCTATTGATATCGCCCTGGATTTTTAGCCAACAAACTATAGGGTTATTTTTGAACTCTCCGGAATCATTTAACGGCTACACCCTGTTTGGCCCCCAGGATAGTAAAGAAACATATCTCATTGATAATTGCGGTGAAAAAGTACATAGCTGGACCAGCCAATATAAACCGGGCTTATCATCATACCTTCTTGAAGATGGCACATTGCTGAGAACAGGCAGAATAATTGGCATGGGAGGAGGAAGCGGAATCGTGGAAATGCTGGATTGGAACAGCAATGTTATTTGGAGCCATTCTGTTTCGAGTACCCATGGCAGGCAGCATCATGATATAGAACTACTTCCAAATGGGAATATATTACTAATAGTTTGGGACAATCGATCCCAAGCTGAAGTAACCCAAGCCGGAAGCTCAACATCTAATGCATACATAAACTCTGAACAAATCATAGAAATTCAGCCTGACATTATAAATGGTGGAGCAAGTGTAGTATGGGAATGGAAAGCTTGGGATCACTTGATACAAGATGCTGACGTTGCAAAAGATCATTATGGGGTAATTGCAGATCATCCTGAAAGAGTTAATATCAACTTCTTAAACCATAATTCTACAGACTGGTTGCATTTTAATGGAGTAGACTACAATGATGAATTTGATCAAATTATAATTAGTGTTCATAATTTTAGTGAATTTTGGATTATCGATCATTCTACCACTACGGCAGAAGCAGCTGATACTACTGGAGGAACTTATGGGCAAGGAGGTGATATACTATACCGATGGGGCAACCCTCAAGCTTACGATCAAGGTACTCCCACAGATCAAAAACTATTTTTGCAGCACCATACGCATTGGATCCCTGATTCATATCCAAACGCTGGAAGAATAATCCTATTTAATAATCAAGCAGGCACACCTCAGGGCCAAAACTACTCAGCCGTTAATATTTTGGAGCTTCCAGTTAATATAAATGGGTTTTATACTTATACAGGAGGTGCTTACGGACCAAGTAATTTTGATTGGACATATCAGGCTCCAACCCCAACTGATTTTTATTCAAATATTCTTTCTGGTGTCCAGCGTTTAGAAAATGGGAATACACTTATTTGTGAAGGAGTTGGTGGCAGATTTTTCGAAATTGACACCAACGAAACCATTGTTTGGGAATACATAAACCCAGTAAATGACCTAGGGCCACAAGTTCAAGAAACAAGCATATCTGATAACAATACGTTTAGATGCACCCGTTATGCTACTAATTATCCTGGACTTATTGGCAAAGCACTAAGTCCCCAAGGGTATATTGAAACTGGATCAACATTTAGTTGTGACTTATATCCGGCTGGAGTTTCTGGACATTGCAACGCAACTGACATTTATGCTAATGATAGCACTAATGCTTTTTGTTTTGACACTATTAACCAGGTACGAAAATGTTACACCAATGACATTCCGGATCATGTTTATGGCCCTTTTGGTGGAATGGGAGCAATTGCTGGCCAAGAATTTGATTATTCGATGTGCCTATATCCAGATTTAGATACACTTAAAACTCACTTATTTGAAGACACTACATTACAAGGCTGTGGCGGTGGAATCATTTTTGGGGTATCTAATATTGGTGTCAATTATTCGCCATTTGCAAGATTATATTTCGTTAACCCTAATACACTTGAAGAGAACTTGAATTTTCATGAAGAAGCTGTATTTACTTTAAACATGGACATTAATGGTGGGCACGTAAATGTGCTTGGAAGATATCATTATCACTCAGCCCCAATAGACTATATTGCAAACGATTTAAATATTGATGGAAGTGAACATTCTCCTGTACTAGGCTATGCTGCTGATGGATTTCCAATTTACTATAAGTATTTATTCACCAACGCATTAGATTCAAATAGTGCTATTTCAGGTTTTCAAAGCAGTTATTCACTAAAAAGCGGGAATAGAACAGGAGATGGAATAAGTGCTCCAAGTGGAGCTTATGATGGAACTTATTACGAAGATTATGAATACATTCCTCTCCAGTCTGATTTAGATGAGTGCGGGGGACGATATGCCAAAACACCAGAATACCCTAATGGAACCTACTATTATGTATTAACTGACAATTGGCCTTATATTCCAAGATGTTTTAAAGGGAAATTTCCTGATAATTCGTTTAGAATTGGACCAAATTGTCCGGCTTCCAGTGCTTCAACAGACTGCAGTAACCCACCTAATGTGAGTGTTAATATTATTCAAACTCAAATTGAAATGAATGTTTATCCAAACCCTGCAAGTACTTTATTAAAAATCAACATTGAAGACAATTTGTCAAACAAAGTAAAAAGCTTAGTAATTTATAATTCAACCGCTCAAACCGTTTATTCTTCACGTTCCTTTAAAAACATTATTCAAATAGGGAACCTGCCTAAGGGGATCTATTTTGTACAGCTTGATTTTGAAAAAGATCAAATAACTAAAAAAGTTATTATTAAATGACCTCCATAGTTCTTTCCTTAATACTAATGACTACAAACCTGTTGCACGTTGGTCAAGTGGCAGAGTATTACTTTTCTCTTCATGAAGATCAACTACAGATGAAGTTTGTCATTGAAAAAGATGAATTATTCAATTTCGAATTTGAAGGTGATTGCAACTTCCAGAAAACAACTTCTCTATGCTTAGCAAATTACATTAAATCAAACTCTACTGTCAAAATGAATGGTGAAAAAATAAATTTTGACTTAGGTGACTCCTATACCGATCATGGACATTTAATACTTTATTTTAAGGCTGAATTGAAAAATGTTGAAATACAAAGTATCAGCATTCAAAACCAATGCTTCTTTGAATTTGACTCAGACTATAAAAACAGGATAATTTTAGATCTGGATAAGTTTCATAAATCTTATCTATTAACAAAAGGAAAGGATAGTATTCATTTGAAATAATCAAAACGATATTCAATGATGTAAAAAATACTATAGTGGTTATGTTTATGATTATTCAAACATTCACAAAAGCCTTGTTCTTTCAGAAGAAACTGTCTTGGGTTTGAACATACAAAAATCCACAACCATGAGCCTTAATTTTGGCTTGTCATTAAATTATTTTTCTACAAATATGATGGACGGCAGAGATTCAAAAGGACTATTGGTAGGGTTGCAAATGGGAATGTTGCTTGATCTGTCAAAATCAAAAAGGAACACAAATTAAGATAACAACTAAGGGATTATTTATCTTCTTTATAAGGATTTGGCTATTGCCAGGTAAATTTATCGCAAGAATCGGC
>DTSC01000145.1:0-6417 GCA_012965625.1 Flavobacteriales bacterium
GGAAGAGATAAGAACCAAGTTTGGAGTGGAAGTGCATTTCTACGCAGGGGATCTTAATAAGGAGGAGGTTGTTAATGGCCTTGTGAATTTGTGTGAGACAAAGGGCTTAAAAGTAAATATGCTAATCAATAATGCTGGTTTTGGATTATGGGGTAAGTTCTGTGACTTGTCTCTTGATGAACAGCTTGAGATGATGAATCTCAATATGTCTTCTCTGGTTTCGCTTACTCACAGGTTTCTTCCCATTTTGACTCAATCTAAGCCCTCCTACATTCTTAATGTGGCAAGTGTTGCTTCTTATGTGGCAATTCCTTCTTTTAGTATTTATGCTGCCACCAAAGCATTTGTGCTTTCCTTTTCAAGAAGCCTGAGGGTTGAGATGAAAGAGAGTGGAGTTGTGGTATGTTGCTTATGTCCAGGAGCTACAGAATCTGAATTTCTGCAAAGAGCGGGGATGCAGTCACTTGGCGAAATGGCTGGACCTTTTAATATGACAGCAGAGCAAGTTGCGAAAATCGGAATCAATGGGATGCTCAGAAAGAAAGCGGAGATTGTTCCAGGGATCATTAATAAGCTGGCAAGGGGCGGTATTGGGCTTACGCCAAAAAGATTTATGGAAATGGTTACAGGGAAGATCTATGAGGACAGGAAACCTTAAGCCACTTAGCCTGCTAAATAAGCAATAGATGGCATAAGTATCGTGTGCCGAGTGGAAAGGAGATACCGAGCAGGTGGATGATATCCTGGTGATGGGGGTTAGGTTTTAGTAGCTGAACATCAGACGCAAAAAGACACTGTGGCCAATGGCCTCAATGCCCAGCCCGTCATCGCCCATGGCAACCTGCCCCAGCAGCATGAGCTCCCAGTTTTCCTGAATGCTGTAGGAGATAGAGGGCATGTAAAAATAGGTCTTGAAGCCATCCATGTAAAACAGTGCAAGAGACCCTGTCAATGCCGGTGTAAAGGCACCGCTGCCCTGTAGGAAATAGGTAAGCATAGAAGGCATGAGGTTCTTTGCTGATAAAGTGCCCATGAATGACTGAAAAGGATTCATGCCTGATGTAGCATTATCACTGCCCCCACTATTATAAAGTACTGATGCATTTAGGTACAATCCGTTTTTCAAAGAATAATCCAAAGTAACAGAACTGCTAAGTACACCAGAGGTGTCGGAATAATTTTCTTTAGGATGAAAATAAGTGGCTTCTCCTTTTAACCCCATATTTTTTAGGTTGCCCGCCCAGCCTACACCTGCTGCAATATCCGTATAGTAGCTGCCCCCAAGTACCTGGAAATCGTATTCCCACCTGTTGAATTTAAACATCCCCGCAATGATGGATTCATCTAGATTATCTCCGTATTGGCAGGCCACATCGATACTGGTTTGTCCATTGAAAAAATACTGTACACGTGCGGCATCGGCACCTGCACGCTCCTGATAGTCAAAGTCTATCAGGGTATAGGTGTTGAAAAGGTCGTTGGGGTTCCATGCAAGGTTCATTCCCCAGTTGATGCGCTGCCTTCCCAAACGAATGTCCAGCTTATCGGAAGTGTATTTCAGGTAGGCACGATCCACCATAGAATGGATCACCATGGCATTCTGGTCCACCAAAACAAAAGACATGTCCACCATCCCGTTGTCCCAATCGATGATGTCTCCAAAAGCTGGATTCAGGCTGGTGCCCTGCCCGTAAAAAATCCTGTTTCTTATTCCTCCTACAAGAGAAAAGTCGTCTGTAAGGTAAGCCTTTAGGTTGATGCGGTTGTGTACCAGGTTGTCTGTTAAAATGTCGTCCAGATCTATAAATGAAAGGGAGTTCATGTGCCGTACGTATCCGCCCACTTCAACGTAATCTTTAATCGTTTTTTTATCTTGAGAAAGTGCAGTAGGGGCCAGTAGTGCTGTTGCAATGATCAGGAAAGTGCTTTTACACAATAGGCTTCGCATCCTTATATCGTTACGTCGGTTAGTACTTTTCCGTCTTCCAAAGTAATGATCCTTTTGGCACGGTCTATCACGCGCTGATCGTGTGTGGAAAAGATAAAGGTCATATTTTCTTCCTGGTTCAGCCGATACATGATGTCCAGCAAATTGGCGGTTGACGTGGAATCCAGGTTGGCAGTGGGTTCATCAGCAAGCACAAACTGTGGCTTAGAAGCCAGCGCCCTTGCCACTGCTACCCTTTGCTGTTGTCCACCTGAAAGCTGTCCGGGTCTTCTTGTTATTTTGTCTTCCAATCCAACTGCATTGAGAAGCTCATGAGATCTGTTGCTGCGCTCTTCCTCTGAAGCACCCTGCATCAGCATGATGAACTCTACATTTTCTTTTGCAGTTAAAACGGGAATAAGATTGTATGCCTGAAACACAAAGCCGATGTTTTGCAAGCGGAAGTCGATGAGCTCGTTGGAGCCCAGCTCGGTAATGTCCGTATTGTTGATCACTACCCTTCCAGAAGTAGGGCTATCCAATCCTCCGATGGCGTTCAAAAAGGTGGTTTTGCCAGATCCAGAAGGGCCAACAATGGCGGTAAACTCTCCTTGTGCAAAATCTATCGACACATCGTTGAGGGCCTTGACCTCGATATCTCCCTGCTCGTAAATCTTGAAAAGCTGTTTTGTCTCAATTACATTCATGGTTCATTTGTTATAATGCTCTTACTGCTTCTGCAGGTTCGAGCTTTAAAGCCCTTCTTGCCGGAAACAAAGAAGAAATAAAGGTTATGATTAATGTCATTAAAGAGATGTTAAAATAAAGACTTACCGGTAGATAGGTATATACACGATGTCCCACCCCAAAATTTTCCAATCCCTTTCCAACAATCGAAAGGTCGATGCCGTGCTCCCCGAAATAAACAATGATCCAGTAGGACAGGGCAATTCCAATGGGTGTAGCAATTGCGGAAATAAAAATGGTCTCGAACATTATCATCAGAAATACCCTGGATTTGTTCATGCCTACAGACATGAGCATGCCCAGCTCCCTTTTGCGTTCCAGCACAGCCATGAGCATGGTGTTGATAATTCCAAAAGAAAGGGCCAGCAAAATAATGCCCATGAAAATATAGATGAATAGGCTCATCATTTCATCTGCATAACCCAGCTCGGGAGCAATTTCACTCCAGGTTTCCACCTTGTCCTTTTTGAATTTTTCCAACAGCTCTGCCTTCAATACGTCTGCCTGATCTATGGAATGGCAGATTATGGCAATCTCATGGGCAACCTCTGAACCTAAAATCTTGTTCAGATCCTCCCGTTTCATGTAGATGTTTGCTCCGTCAAATATAGAGCTGGCTGTTTTGTAGATGCCTTCTACTTTAAGCTTGATCTTTTGCTGGTTACCGTCCTTGTCTACGAAAGTGATGTAGAGCTTCTTTTTTACGTCCAGCTTCAGTTTGTCTGCAAGTGCCTGTCCAATAATAGCCGGCTTGGATTTTATTTCAGAAAAATAGGTGCCTTTTACAAGACTGGCCGAGATAGCAGTCAGGTTTTTTTCTTCTTCAGGATCAATTCCTAATACCTGAATGCCCAGAGAACCATGAGCAGTGGATCCCATGCCGGCTATAATAGTTCTTTGTGCTGCTGCTTTTACAAGAGGATTTTCTTTAAGCGATGAAAAAATATCCTCGGATTCGTTAAGGACGTCCTTGATGTTGTAGTTCTCCAAAAATGAAGGATGATGGACCTGTACATGTGAAAGGTAGGATTTAACTGCACTGTCCATTCGCTGTTCGTTCAACCCAAGGGTCAATGCCATGGTAAAAAATCCTGCCCACAATCCCAATACTATGGAGGTGATGACGGTCAGGCTTCTCAGCTTGTTCCGCCACACGTTTCGCCATGCTATTTTGATCAGGGTCTTCATTATCTTTTCATGGCTTTAATGGGATTCAAATACAGAATGTTTATTGCTGGGTAAAGGCTTATCACAACAGAGATGCAAAAAATAATTAATCCATGCGTAAGGGGAATATCGTAGGAGCTCATCCAGGGTATGATTGCTTCAAAGCCAAACTCTTCCATAACCCTTGCCTGCTCTTCTGGAAACTTCATCGGATTGTAATGAAAGTAAAGAACAAGCGGCCTTGATATGAGCACTCCGGCAAGTACGCCGATACTGGTCAAAAAGACGGTCTCGTATACCATGGTAATAATCAGCTTTAGCTTTTTCATGCCAATGGATACCATCACACCGAATTCGTATTGCCTTTCCTGGGTCATCATCAGCACCGTACCGAAAATTCCAAAGGTGATGATCATGTAAAGGATAAATACCATAATCAGCCCTCCCGCACTATCAGCCTGAATGGTTTGCTCTAGCTCTGGCATCATTTCCTGCCAGGTCATGACTTCGTAATTCTCGTCCAATGCGGCGGACAGACCTTCGGCGATGGCTCTTTCGTCTCCGTATTTTTTCTTGTCAATTATCAGATGGGTTATGTTGTTTTCAGCAGAAAGAAATTCCTGAGACATCGGCAGCGTCATGAAAACGCTTATGTTGTTTAGCGTCGGATTTTTCATGTCTAAGATGCCGCTGATCGGATAGGCTCCCACCGCCTGCATCCCGTGGTATCCCTGTCCGATAAATACCAGTGTGTCGCCGATCTTCAAGCTGAAATACTTGGCAATTCCCTTACCAATGTTGATGGTCTTGCTTTCGTTTGTAAGCAGCTCTCCCTCAATCAGTCTTTTTTCCCAGTTGGTAAGCAACTTTTCATTTTCGGGTTCTATGCCTGTAATAAAAACAAACTTAGACAGGTCTTCGTTGGAAGCCAGTGATCCGCTTTGAATTCGTTGGAGGGTGTTCTTTACTCCCTCAACGGCACTTACCTTTTCCACCAATTCCTGGTCCAATACAAAGGAGTTGTCAACTACCTTTTCGTCCCAATACCCAGCACTATGTACCTGTACGTATCCCGAAAAGGAGCTTACTACGTTTCCGATCATGTTGTCGTACATGCCCAGCTGTAGTGAACGCATGACAATGGCAAGAAATACCGCTATAAAAATAGCCAAAATAGTGATCAGGCTTCTTTTTCGGTTTCTCCAAATGTTGCGCCATGCAAGCTTGAGTAGCATCGGTGGTTATTTTAAGCGAGACACGTATTGCGTAGTAAAATAGTTATCGGAAATATCTACATCGAATTTCCATACCAGGTATTCTATGATCGTTTTGTGCCCTTCGTTGTCCATGGGTTTGAACTCCATGATAGAAGGTAGATTTTTGTTGCCAAAGGTTTTTACGTTTGACCCAGACATGAGATTGACCAGCTCATCGTCCTCGTCGTAGAACTCCATCTTCATTTGCATGTAATCCGCCTTATCTATCCATGTAATTATCTTGCCCCATACCACAGTGGCTTCCTCTTTAGGAATCAGCTCCAGCTTCCAGCAATCCAATCCTTGAATGGCTTCAGACCCGAGTAGCTTGTGGGTGTAATCCACCACAGTAGATGATTGTTTAATCAGATCGTCGTTGGTAAGGTCGGTGCCCATCCAGCTTTGCATCATCATGGAGGGTGGCAGCTTTATGGTTCGTTCCAAAGATGGCAGGTAGTTCCATACCTCATTTTTTCTTTTCAGGAAAACAGAACCCTTTTCTTTTGCAGGAGACATAACAAGAGAAACGGAATAATCAGATCCCTGAGTCCAGGTTTTCAAGGTCATTTTTTTCTGCCACTTGGGACGTACCGTGGTAATGGTGATTTCAGAATAAGATGAAGCACCCCTCATTTTTGCATCTGCTTTTTCAATGATCTCCTTTGCGGTCTGTCCCTTGCTTAAATTGGGTATTAGAAGTATAAGGGTAAATAAGAATAAAGGATAGGTAAATGAGCTTTTGTAATTGAATTTTTTCATTGGTTTTGTCAATATGCACGAACATTTTTTCCTTCCACGTAATTGATAAAGGCTTTGTTAACTACTTTGTTGCCACCTGGAGTAGGGTAGTCGCCTGAAAAGTACCAATCACCCGTGTGATTTGGGCAGGCCTTATGAAGGCCTTCGAGAGACTGATAAATGATCTTCACATCAGTATTCATGTTTTTAGGCTTCAGTAATTCCGTTATCTTATCAGACACTTGTTCAGCGGTAAAGGGGCTGTAAACTTCTTTTACATAATTTACAATATCCTCTTTGGGTAATACTTCCTGGGCTTTACATTTTTCATATACATCATCAATGATGTTTTCCTGCATAGTTTCTTTAAGCAAGGCAATTGCTGCCCTAAAAGCAATGAAATCCCCAAGCTTTGCCATATCAATACCATAACAATCCGGATACCTTATTTGTGGAGCAGAAGAAACTATTACAATCTTTTTTGGTTGGAGTCGGTCCAAAATTCCTAAGATGCTTTTTTCCAGAGTCGTTCCTCGCACAATAGAATCATCAATAACTATTAAATTATCCAAACCAGGACGA
>DTSC01000145.1:6481-12876 GCA_012965625.1 Flavobacteriales bacterium
TGTTTCTTTGTTGGTCATTGGTAATAAACGTTCTTAATTTTGCATCCTTAATGGCTATCTTTTCTACAGTTGGTTGGATAGATAAGATTTTGTCTAGTTTGTCAGGGTCAGGGTTTGCTCCTAGTTTTTTTATTTTGGCTTTCTTAACCACATTAAGATATGCTTCTATCCCTTTAACCATTCCATAAAAGGCAGTTTCTGCTGTATTCGGGATAAAAGAAAAAACGGAGTTTTTTACATCATAATCAATTGCTTCAAGGATCTTGTCACATACTAACCTTCCTAATTGCTTACGCTCTTTATAAATATCTAAATCTGTTCCTCTTGAGAAATAAATTCGTTCAAAGGAGCAGGGTTTCTTTTCAAGGGGCTCCATCACCTTATTCTCATAGATTTCACCATTTCTTTTAATTATTAACGCGTGTCCTGGCGTGATTTCTTTGATTGAATTATCCTTCACATTAAATGCTGTTTGGATTGGAGGGCGTTCAGAGGTTACAACTGCAACCTCATCATCATGATAATAATATGCGGGTCGTATACCTGAGGGATCTCTTAAAATAAACGCATCTCCATGCCCAATCATGCCAGCAATTACATACCCTCCATCCCATTTTTTGCATGAATCAGTCAGAATTCTTTGAATATCAATATTTTCTGCGATGTGGCTTGCAATTTCATTGCTGGGAATATTCTGCTTTTTATAAGCCTTAAATAACCTGTCATTTTCTTCATCTAAAAAATGACCTATCTTTTCAATTATTGTTATCGTATCAGATTTCTCCTTTGGGTGTTGGCCTATTTCAAGTAGCTGATCAAAAAGTTCATCAACATTGGTGAGATTAAAGTTGCCAGCCAAAACCAGGTTTCTTGTCATCCAATTATTTTGCCTTAAAAAAGGATGACAATACTCAATACTATTTTTGCCATAAGTTCCATAGCGAAGGTGGCCCAAATTCAACTCACCAGTGAATGCCACATGCTCTTTTAGCCATTTTGTGTCTTGTGACTTTTTCGGATTTTCTTTAGCAGCCTCTTCAAAACGGCTATTAATTCTAGAGAAAATATCCTGTAAAGGGTTAGAGGCTGTAGAGCGATATCTGCTTATGTATCTTTTTCCAGGAGCTATGTTTAGCTTAATGTTTGTAACGCCAGCACCATCTTGCCCACGATTATGTTGTTTCTCCATAAGGAGGTACAATTTATCGAGCCCATAAAATGGCGATCCGTATTTTTTTTGGTAAAAATCCAGAGGTTTGAGCAAGCGTACTAAGGCGATTCCACACTCGTGTTTTATCTGATCACTCATACTTTTTGCGAAATATAGATTTCCGCTGCTTTACTTTAGTGCAAAGTTATTAAAATATTGGTTTTGCAAAGGAACATAAAAGAATGATTTGCCATATATTGATAAAACCTGACTGTCCTTACTGACAGATTCCGGAAAATTAAAATTAAAAAGTAAATTGAAATGAGATTTTTAAGCCAAATTCATGGATAGGCTTTGGATAGATAGTCCGATATTGTTCGTTGATATAGGTTAGCCTCCAAACGGCATCAAGCCGGATAAAATTCAAAATGTTTTCGAGGCCTACACCAGCTTCAACATAAGGCATTGATTCCAGAGTGCTAAAGGTTTCTGATATATTGGTTTCAGGATCAGTGATTGGATTTCCAGACCCATCAATTTGTTTATTGTTTTCTTTTTCAAGTGTGCCATATACCATATTGCCCATAACTAATGTTCTGACCTTTAACTTTTTTAAAAGGGGTATTCTATTGGTGAACAGACCTTCAAAGTGATGTTCGTAGAATAATGAAATCCATTGATCACTAACAAATTCAAAAAAGTTCATCAAATAAAAACTTTCAGGATTTGAAACAATAGTTTCATTTCCTTTATGAACTTGTAAAAGTGGATATGGCAGGATGTTAAATACTTTTCCAGCGGTAATGGAATAGTTTGACTTTCCAAATGTTCCAACAGGGATCGTTTGTGAGATATTGAAAGCTGCTTTTTCATAAGCAAAATCACTATTGAACAGCCCTTTTATACCAGCAGTTAATTTCAGAGTATATACAGGTGGTGGTCTGTGTAAGGAGGAGATGATTATTCTATTCAAGTGGGTATAAACATATCTTTCTCTAGTTGAGAATCTCGATTCTAGCGTAATTGAACTTGTTACAAACTCTGATTTAACTAAGGAGGTATTAGCCTTATCCGGATAATATCCAAATGGGAAATAGGGCGTAAATTTCCTATGATGGAACATAATTGTTTGATTGAAGCCATCAAAGAACATACGTTCACCCCACAACCTATATTCCAATGAGTTGTTTAGCCTATCAAAATTGGTAAATCCAGCAGTGAATTCAAATAAGCCTTTTCTGGAGAAGAAATCATCTGTCACTGAAATTTGATCTATATCATCACGGTGTTGGATGCCTGCGCGGGTCCAGGGCTTACGGCTAAAAATATACTCGGCTTCCATATTGTATTTATAGCGCAAATCTTTGGTGCCATATGCCAGGTATCCTTTTAAAATTAAATTATGGCTGAATGTTTCATTGGTTGTAAATCCAAGGCGAAAACGATGGCCTTCAACCTCGTTGTATTTATATAAGAAAATATACGGACCAATATCAACTTTGCCAACGGGTTGATATCCGTAAACAACAAGTTCAACAATGTCAACCAGAGTGCGAATCGTTGGCAAATTCTTTATAGAGTCAATCATCCCGAATACTTCCAGCTCTGTTGATGTAAGGGTGTCATGGCGATGTTCCTTCCAATATTGATCATCTTTGTTATAGGCATCTTCCAATACGGAAATTCCTTCCTTATAAAATGAAGATGATTTTGGAGCATTAACCACAATATCTTTAGAAGACGAATAATATTTAGAAATGAATCCAGGTTGATTAGCAACTTCCATCAGGTCAATTAACGCCCTGGTTTTAGTAGGCAGCCATGGCCCTGCTTTAGTTTGCTCAAATTCCTGTTGCACTTTTACTCTTTCAATCCAGTTTAAATTGGCTTCTTTTTTTATTTCTAAATCAAGCTGCTTTATAGCAAAGCTGGAGTCTTCAATCCATATTGTTCCTCCAAATGCAAGGTCTAAAGGCCGTTTTGGCACCACTACTAGTTCATAACATTTTTTTCCTTTTATTTCAATACTGTCAACCAGATAATATTTGTAATATGCCTTGCCTGTTTTCGCAATAGGTGAAATGAAATTTTTACCAAGAATGGGAATCCAGTTCTCATAAAAATTAAAAACCTGGAAGGAGCTGCCCATTAATTGGTTGATCCAGATGTGGTCTTCTACTCCAACTCCTGTAATCTTAGAAGCCAAAATGTCTTCCTTTTGAGCATCAGGGTTTTTTCTATAAAAGTAATTGGAAAAGGTTTCAGAGACAAAAATGGGCAGGATTGCTTTGCCGTCTTTACCAGCCACTACCTGTAGGCTATCAAACATGTTTGCGATAGGCTTAAAGAGTTTTTTCTGTTTAAACTTATCAGACAGATTGTCAATGCTGATCTGAATTCTGGTGAAATTTTCAAACTGATAAGACGACAAGTTGCCAGTGTTATTTACATCTCTATATTGCTCGACTTTTCTTAAGATCCTATAAGCAGGGTTCTCTCCGGCAACGATAATAATTTCCTTAAGATTTTGAACAGAAGTCCCCAGTTGAAAGTTGATAGTTTGCTTTGCTCCTCTTTTTATAGCCTTGGTCTTTTGGTTATAGCCCAGACATGAAACACTT
This sequence comes from Flavobacteriales bacterium, assembly GCA_012965625.1. Lineage (GTDB taxonomy): Bacteria > Bacteroidota > Bacteroidia > NORP154 > NORP154 > UWMA-0041. The sequence goes on from DTSC01000145.1 coordinate 10,253, forward strand.
AACGAATCGACTATGCTTGTCGTTCTAAGAGTAAAGAACCCATCAAAATCAGAGGTGGCTCCAATTGTAGTGCCCGTAAAATAGATATTGACAAAGGGTAATGCATCATTTGTTTCTGCATCAGTGATTTTGCCTCTTACAATAGTTTCTTGTGCAAGTACCAGTTTTGAAATTATGATCAAGGTGAAGATTATGGTACTCCTTTTAATGATATTTTTAAATTTCCTGTTCTTCACTATGCAAATTATAAACTCTGCGCTATTTACACCCATTCCTAAATGGTCACTATTGTTGGATAACCAAGATTAAATTAAATTTCTTCCTGAGCAAATATATTGATAAGTCTTTTAATGTTTAAGTGAAAAGGTATTAGCCAAGTAAAGGAGTAAATTCTGTTGCAAACTAAAATTAATACCTTGTATCACTTTCCTTTAGCTTATTTCGTATCTATATTTGCCAAGGTTTTAAACAAATGAATTAGATCAGAATGAAAATTAATGACCGGAGTGAAATTTTCAAGCAGCACTTTGAGCGCATTGCACCAAAAAGGAAGGATTACCGTAAGAGAAGGTCTTACTATTGGAATGACATTACCTCTTATGTTTCTTATTTTATTCATCAGGAACATTCTGTTTTGGAGGTGGGATCGGGAACAGGTGAAATGCTAAATGACCTACATGCAAAGAGAAAAGTAGGTGTTGACTTTTCTGAGCAGATGGTTCAAATTGCCAGGGATCAGTTCAAGGAACCTGAGTTTTTTGTTATGGATGCTTCCAATATTACGCTTGAGGAGAAATTTGATGTAATAATAATGTCTAACCTCATTGGGGTTCTGCCTGATATCCAGCGAGTTTTTACAGAGATCAGCAAAGTGTGTCATCCTAAAACCAAAATAATTGTTTCTCATTATAATTATCTGTGGGAACCTCTGATAAAGTTAACTGAGTTTTTGGGGATTAAGCTTAAAACACCTTCGCAGAATTGGCTAACATCCAAAGATGTAAAGAACCTTCTAGAATTAGCTGGATTTGATGTTTATAAAACGACCAAGAGAATGTTGTTTCCTTTTAATTTACCTCTTATTTCATTTTTGTTCAACAAATACTTGGCAAAGCTTCCAATAATAAGAGACCTGTCTCTTAATACGTTCACTTTTGCAAAACCACTCGAAAACAATCCTCCTGAAGAAGTATCAGACAAGTATTCTGTATCAGTAATAATCCCAGCAATGAATGAGAGTGGCAATATAGAAGATGCTATATTGAGAATTCCCAAACTGGGAAAGTGGACTGAAATTATCTTTGTTGAGGGAGGGTCCTCTGATGACACGTGGGAAAAGATTAATGAGGTAGCCGTAAAATACAAAGATCAATACCGTATAAAAATTGCACAGCAGGATGGCAAGGGAAAGGGAAATGCTGTACGAAAAGGTTATAATATGGCAGAAGGCGACATACTCATGATTTTAGATGCTGACTTAACAGTGCCTCCTGAAGACCTTCCCAAGTTTTACTTTACATTGGCCACAGGTAGGGGAGAATTTATAAATGGGTCTCGTTTGGTATATACCATGGAGAAACAAGCAATGCGTTTTTTAAATGTTCTGGGTAACAAGTTTTTTAGTATGCTTTTTACATTTTTGCTTGACCAATCGTTTAAGGATACTTTATGTGGCACAAAAGTATTACTGCGAGCTGATTATGAAAAGATTAAAGTTAACAGAGCATTTTTTGGCGATTTTGACCCCTTTGGTGATTTTGATCTTATTTTCGGAGCCCATAAACTCAATTTAAAGATTACTGAACTCCCTATCAGGTATCAGGAAAGAACCTATGGTTCCACCAATATTTCTCGGTTTAAGCATGGTCTTATATTACTCAAAATGTGCTTTTTTGCAGCGAGGAAAATAAAGTTTAAATAAATTATTTGCTTTCTTGATCTTCTGCTCCTGGGAGTGTGCTAAAGCCCATATTGTAAAGTGTAAAACCAAAGATATCGGCATATTGGTCAATGGTTTTGCTTACCGGCGTGCCTGCTCCGTGGCCTGCATCTGTTTCAATACGGATCAATACCGGATTTGATCCTGTTTGCTTATCCTGGAGCTGTGCAGCAAATTTAAAGCTATGGGCAGGGACTACCCTGTCGTCGTGATCTCCTGTTGTAATAAGAGTAGCAGGATATTCCACATCTTGTTTTACATTGTGAACCGGTGAATAGCCTTTAAGGTATTCGAACATTTCATTGCTGTCTTCTGCAGTACCATAATCATAAGCCCAACCTGCACCGGCTGTGAAAGTATGATAACGAAGCATATCCAGCACCCCAACCGCTGGAAGGGCAACCTTCATTAAATCAGGACGTTGTGTCATTGTAGCACCAACTAATAAGCCTCCATTAGAGCCGCCTCGGATTGCCAAATAATTCTTGGAGGTATATTTGTTTTCAATAAGGTATTCTGCTGCAGCGATAAAGTCATCAAATACATTCTGTTTTTTCATTTGGGTGCCTGCATCGTGCCAGGCTTTGCCGTATTCACCACCGCCACGTAAATTTGGGACTGCATAGATGCCCCCTTGTTCCATCCATACTGCATTGGTAATGCTAAAACTGGGTGTAAGGCTTAT
>DTSC01000146.1 GCA_012965625.1 Flavobacteriales bacterium
AATGTTTGTTGGCAAGGACAGAATATTTGCCATTCAATATGGAAATGGCAAGACTGAAATATTATATGACCCCAGCCTCGAAAGCGACAGTTTTTCTACAAGTGAAATGAATTTATTTGTAATGGGAACACATGATGCACGAAATGGGTTCAAGGCACCATGGCCCTTTATAGGAGGGGTAGTGATTGGAGCAGCCTCTGTCCTCTTATTACCATTTCCCATTTATTTCGCATTTATCCCAGCAGCAGTATATGCCGTGGCAATAGGTAAGTATAATCCAAAAATAAAGGATGAATTGGTTTCAGATTTACGTTTATTAAATGAAGATTCTTATGTCCGTGGATTCCAAAACAAAGCAAAAAAAATTATTGTTCAAAATGCAATTAAAGGAAGCCTTATTGGATTTGTTGGAGGTGTGCTTTTACATCCCCTGGCTTATCCAGTTCCTTAACCTAATTAGGGATCCTTGCCAAGAATACTTGTAAAAATTACGGATTTTTTAGTTTATAGCAACATATATGTTGCAATACCCATTGTTTGTTTAACACTTCAAACAGGTGCCATATTTAGCCTTGAGGCCGAACCTCAGTTCTTGACATTTATCTATTGTGCAACCTTATTTTCCTATTGTTTTCACAGAACATTTCCTTTCAGCAAAAAAGAAAGCAGATCGTTATCAGAACGGCATATTTGGGTTGTTAATAACAAGTTGAGCTTTACTTTAGTTAAGATACTTTCATTTATAGGATGCATTGTGTCTTTTTTCTTTCTCAGGAATAATGTATTCTGTTTATTGCTTCCGGCGGGATGTCTTACCTTTTTCTATACAGTGCCTTTTTTAAAAATTGGCGGAAATTGGACCAGTTTAAGGAACCTTCCATATCTAAAGCTTTTTTTAATCGCTTTAACAGTATCCTATATAACAGTTCTACTGCCATGGTTCTACAACAATCCAGGAAGAGAGCTGACTAATTCAGCGGTTTTATGGGTTTCAGTGGAACGGTTTTTCTTTCTCCTTGCAATTACGATCCCTTTTGATATCCGCGACATTAAATATGACAAAGAAACAGGGCTTAAGACCATTCCGTTGTTATTTGGAGCTCAGAAATCAATCTGCCTCTCCTACCTTTGCCTTTTCCTGTTTATTTCCATTTCGGTCATTCATTACTTCTTTCTTCAGGAACATTTGTTACTTGTGTTGGCAATGATTGCTTCCGGAGTTGTTACGGCTATCTGTGTTAGCAGAGCAACTCCAGATAAAAGCGAATATTACTTTTCACTATTGATTGAGGGAACTATGATCCTTCAATTTTTACTTGTATACCTGGCTTTTCAATGGGGCTGACTTAATGTATAGCTGTGTCACCAACAGGCCCCTTAAAAAGTAATGTGTCTCTTGTGGCTGGTCAAACAACCTTGAAAAATGCTTAGAAAATTCTGGAAGCCGGAAAATACCAAGTTTACAGAAGATATTAAAGAAGGAGTAAAACAACAGAATAATGCCTTTAGAAAACCATTTTATAAAAACCGGTTTTGGGGGCACATTGAAATCGGTAAACAACCATTGCCCATTGTTCTCTAACCTACCATGCAATACTGTAAGGGTATCACCCAAAACTTTGTCATCTAAGCAATCTAAAAAAAATGGAGTAATTATTACATTATAGGTTTCTGTCTTGGGTAAATGCTCATAGGTGCCTTCAATAAACCTGATTTTACCAAATAGTTCGCCATGATATTTTATGACATGCTCTTTTGCTTTAGCAAGCATACCTGAAGAAATATCCAGGAAGGTAATCTTCGATAAGGAATGATGTTTAAAAATCGCCGATAAGGACTTTCCTGTTCCTCCTCCAACGATTAAAATAGAACTGCCTTCTTTAATTCTATCTGTAAAGTAATCTTGGGCGACAATTAATTGTCTTCCGAAAATCAATCTCGAAATCCAATCATAGATTAAAGAAAGCTGGTCAAATCCTTTCTTGATTTTTTTGTTTCTCATCAAATATATGATCTAATGAATTACAAATGGTCTTTGCAGCAATTTCCAACGTTTTCTGATCATGTGCCTGTGAAATGAATCCAACTTCATATCCAGACGGCCCCAAATAGACTCCATGCTCCAAGAGATAACTATGCATTATTTTGAAGAGCTCCATACTATCAGCATCAATATCTGAGGCCTTTTGGATTCTTTTTTTATCAGAAAAAGCAATCCAAAAAATTGAGCCAATTGAATAAACAGACATTTTATACCCTTTTTCTTTGATATGAGCTCTTATTATTTCGACAAAATGTGCAGCCCTGGAATCTAGTGTGCTATAAAAACCTTTGACTAAACAGGCGGTTATTTGTGCAATACCTGCTGCCATAGCAATAGGGTTTCCTGATAAGGTACCCGCCTGATAAACATTTCCATCTGGGGAAATGTGGGCCATTATTTCCTCTTTGCCTCCATAAGCGCCAACTGGCAAGCCCCCTCCTATTATTTTGCCATAAGTGATCAGATCGGGCTGTATATCATAAAACGCTGCCGCTCCACCAAACCCTAAGCGGAAACCCGAAATAACCTCATCAAAAATCAATAAAGCACCATTATTATTACACGCTTCTCGTAAAAAAATTAAATACTCCTGGTCTTGAATTAACAATCCGTTATTAGCAGGAATGGGCTCTATGATGATGCAGGCGATCTCGTTTGGATAATTTGTAAATGCTTCATTTACAGTCTCCTTATCATTTAGATCTAAAACAATGGTCTCATTTGCTGTTGACTCAGGTACGCCTTCAGATGATGAAACACCAAAGGTTGCAAGCCCAGAACCCGCTTTTACCAGCAAGGAATCTGCATGACCGTGGTAACAGCCATCAAACTTTATGATTTTATCTCTTTTTGTAAATCCCCTAGCTAGCCTAATGGCAGACATCACTGCTTCAGTTCCAGAATTAACAAAACGGATCTTATCAAGATAGTTGTTATTCTTTAAAACAAGAGAGGCAAGCTCATTTTCCTTCATAGTAGGGGTACCAAATGATAAGCCCTTTTCTATAGCCTTGGAAACTGCAGACTTAACTGAATTATTATTGTGGCCTAAGATTAAAGGGCCCCAGGAACAGCAAAAATCTATGTACTTATTTCCATCCTCATCCCATATATAACTGCCATCGCCCCGCTCAACAAAAACTGGATTGCCATAAACAGACTGAAAAGCGCGAACCGGCGAATTAACCCCTCCCGGAAATAAGGATAATGCTATTTCAAATAAACTATCTGAGCGTTCTTTTATCATTAATTCAATTGTAATAACCATTAATGTTTGTTGCATCAAATTATGTACTTTTGATGCTGCTTAATTTCAGTCTTTGACTGATGCGAAAATAGTATTATTTGTGAACTAGGTAAACGCACATGTTGTTACAACATCTTTTAAGCACATCATGATTAAATAAAATTCCATGGCCATTAGTACTGAGAAATTGGACATTTCAAAACTTAAAACCCCAACAGGAACTACCTTAACTTGTAAAGGATGGATCCAGGAAGCCGCATTAAGAATGCTCCATAACAACCTCGACCCAGAAGTTGCTGAAAGGCCAGAAGACTTGATTGTTTATGGTGGCACTGGGAAGGCTGCCAGGAACCCAGAAGCATTTCATTTAATCGTAAAAGCCCTTAAGGCGCTGGAAGAAGACGAAACACTGGTAATACAATCAGGAAAAGCTGTCGGCATACTGCCAAGCCATAAAGATGCGCCAAGGGTAATTATTTCTAATGCCATGCTTGTACCTCATTGGGCAAATTGGAAAGAATTCCGAAAACTAGAAGCTAAGGGGTTAACTATGTATGGACAAATGACTGCTGGTTCATGGATTTATATTGGTTCCCAAGGAATAGTACAGGGCACCTACGAAACATTTGGTGAAGCTTCAAGACAACATTTTGGTGGTTCTTTGAAAGGGACTATTTCTGTCACCGCCGGATTAGGAGGTATGGGCGGCGCCCAGCCACTTGCCATTACCATGAATGAAGGAGTCTGCCTCGCCGCTGAAATAGAAGCTTGGAGGATACAGAAAAGATTGGATACGAAATATATCGATGAAATGGTTTATGATATTGATGAGGGAATTGACAAAGCATTATCCGCTAAAGAAAAGGGAGTGCCTTTGTCTATTGGAGTGGTTTGTAATGCCGTTGATCTTTTACAAAGACTTCTGGACAGGAAGATTACGCCAGATTTATTGACAGACCAGACTTCTGCACATGATGAACTGGTGGGGTATTTCCCTGAAAACCTTTCTGTGGATGAGGCCAAGGTTTTAAGAGAAGCGAATCCAGAAGATTATATAAAAAGGTCTTTAACCACCATGGCGAAACATGTACGACAAATGCTTGCACTACAGAAAAGGGGAGCTGTTACATTTGATTATGGAAATAATATTAGGGGCCAAGCCTTAGAACAAGGAGTCGAAAATGCTTTTGATTTCCCGGGATTTGTTCCTGCTTATATTCGTCCATTATTTTGCGAAGGCAAAGGGCCTTTCAGATGGGCTGCACTATCTGGTGATCCTAATGACATATATGAAACAGACAAGGCTATACTCGAACTTTTTCCAGAAAACCATGGATTGGTAAGATGGATAAAAATGGCACAGGAAAAAATTGCATTTCAAGGATTGCCATGCAGAATCGCATGGCTCGGAATGGGAGAAAGGGAAAAGGCGGCATTGGCTTTTAACAAGCTTGTTGCCGAAGGAAAAGTGAAGGCCCCAATTGTAATTGGAAGAGACCACTTAGACACTGGCTCAGTTGCTTCTCCCTTTAGGGAAACAGAGGCAATGAAGGATGGCTCGGATGCTATTGCAGATTGGCCAATTTTAAACGCTCTAATAAATACAGCAGGGGGTGCAAGCTGGGTTTCTGTTCACCACGGAGGAGGAGTTGGGATGGGTTATTCCATCCATGCAGGCATGGTAATTGTTGCTGATGGAACAGAGGATGCTGAAAAAAGACTAAAAAGAGTTTTAAATAATGATCCTGCTATGGGTGTAATAAGGCATGCGGATGCAGGCTATGATATAGCCATAGACACAGCAAGAAAATTTCGGCTAAACCTTAAAGAAAGATTGGAATAAATAAGAACCATGATTAAAAACAGATCGTCTTTCATTTTGACTTGCTTGGGGCTAATGCTCTTGTTAGGTTCCTGTAGAAAAGATACGATTCCTGATGTTGCAACCAGAGAAGATTATCTGGGAGTATGGCAGTGCAATGAATATGATTTGAACCATCAATTAATTGCGACTTTCCAGATAGAAATAATTTCACACCCAGACTTCTTTGACAAAATCCTTATCGATAATTTTAACCAGCTAGGGCAAGGATTTCAGCTTGAAGCGGTTATTAATAATACTTCCATTGATTTCCCTCAGCAAATTCTTTCTTCAACCACTGTTAGTGGACATGGTTTTATCACTGACCAACTACAAGCTATAGAGCTTCAATATAGTGTAGAGGATGGCACAGGATATGCAGAAAATGTTGATGCCAACTGTTCTAAGCTTTAGCGTGAAACACATAATAAACAGCAAGAAGAATCCATGATCAATCGACGTAAATTTATCTTAGGTACAGCGTTTACTTCTCTTTTCGCTTATTTTGGAATTACGTATGCCAAGGCGAGAAAGAGCCTGAATCCTTTAGTTGGAGCAAAAAAAGCTTTTCCAATAGTCATCTCCACTTGGAATCATGGCTTGGCAGCAAATGAAGCTGCTTGGGAGATCATTAATGGTGGAGGAAAGGCAATTGATGCAGTTGAGGCCGGTGTAAGAATTCCTGAAGGAGATCCCAAGATAAATTCGGTAGGATTTGGTGGTTACCCAGACCGTGATGGAAAAGTCACTTTGGATGCCTGCATCATGGATGAAAATGGCAATTGTGGGTCTGTGTCTTTCTTGCAAAACATTAAGCATCCTATTTCAGTTGCCCGGATGGTTATGGACGAAACGCCACATGTGATGCTTAGTGGAGCTGGTGCACTAAAATTTGCCTTGGACAATGGTTTTAAAGAGGAGGTGCTCCTTACTGAAAAGGCAAAGAGAGCATGGGAGAATTGGTTAAAAACATCTAAATATGCACCTATAATTAATCAGGAAAATCATGACACAATAGGTTTGCTTGCCATTGATAAAAATGGAGATATCTCTGGCGCCTGTACAACATCTGGTTTATCGTGGAAACTGCATGGAAGGGTTGGTGACTCTCCTATTATTGGGGCTGGCATGTATGTGGACAATGACATTGGAGGAGCAGTAGCCACTGGTATGGGAGAAGCTGTTTTAAAGACATTAGGTACTTTTCTTGTTGTGGAATTAATGCGTAACGGAAGCAGTCCTCAAGCCGCATGCGAAGAGGCAGTAAAGAGAATTGCAGCCAAACAAAATGCGAAAGATTTTCAGGTAGGATATGCAGCCATCAATAAATCAGGGAATCACGGTGCCTATTGCATTCATAAAGGATTTAATTACGCCCTTCACCAAAACTACAAAAACGTACTTGTTGACTCAAATTATTTAATGAAAGACTAGTGATATGGAAGAACAAAAAACGCAAGAAATTTATCTTATTCTATTTTCTTCATATTAATTTTGTTGTATTAAAGGAAATTTGTGATAACAAATGAATAAGGTAGCAATAGGAATAGACATTGGCGGATCCAACATAGTTTACGGTTTTGTAGATAGAGAGGGGAATTGTCTTGAACAAGGCTCATGGAAGACCGCAACCTTCCCGGATCCCAAGGATCTTGTAGCACAAGTAATTAAGGAAATAAAGCCGCTATATCACAGCAAAAATTATCATCCTATAGGGATAGGGATAGGTGCACCCAATGGCAATTATTATAATGGCACCATTGAATTTGCCCCAAATTTACCCTGGACCGGAGTAGTTCCTTTGAAGGAACTTATTGAACAAGCTATGGGGTTACAAGCAGTTTTAACTAATGATGCCAATGCCGCTGCCCTGGGTGAAATGACCTTTGGGGGGGCAAAAACCATGAATGATTTTCTCGTAGTAACCTTGGGAACTGGACTGGGAAGCGGTTTTGTTGCAAATGGAAAGCTCATATATGGCCATGATGGATTTGCCGGCGAACTAGGGCATACAATTATAGATCCTATAGGTCGGCCTTGTGGTTGCGGAAGAAACGGTTGTCTTGAAACCTACGTTTCTGCAACCGGAATTACAAAAACAGCAAAGGAACTTTTGAAAGAGACAGAAGAGCCTTCCATTTTAAGGAGCCTATCAGTAGCGCTAAGCAGTTTTGAAATTGCAAAAGCAGCAGAAAGCAAGGACAAGCTGGCTTTAAAGGCATTTGATATTACATCTAAATCATTGGGCTTGGCCTTGGCAAATGCAGTCACCATTACTAGTCCAAAAGCAATTTTTCTTTTCGGAGGCTTGGCAAATGCTGGTGATCTTCTTTTTATACCAACAACAAGGTACTTTAATGAAAACCTGTTAACTATTTACAAAAACAAGATTGCTTTGTTGCCATCAAGTATTCCTGACTCAGAAGCTGCAATTTTAGGAGCTGCGGCTCTTGCATGGACTAATTTATCATAGCAAAATGAGATCTTTTTTGTCTTTCACGCTATTTATAATGGTATTCGCAGGATGCAATCTGGACCTCAAAGAAAAGCCAAACTTGACAGCATTTGTTGACCCTTTTATTGGCACTGGAGGTCATGGCCACACCTATCCAGGTTTTTCAATGCCTTTTGGCATGGTACAGCTAAGTCCTGACACAAGACTTTCAGGATGGGATGGCTGCTCTGGGTATCATTATTCAGATAGTATCATTTATGGGTTTTCACATACTCATTTAAGTGGTACCGGTGTAAGTGATTACGGGGACATCTTATTTATGCCGACTGCCGGCGATATTGTTCTTAACAATGGTGCAGATGGCACAAAAGGTTACTCTTCTGGATTTTCACATGCCAATGAAGAGGCCATAGCAGGATATTATTCTGTTTTTCTCGATGACCCAAAAGTATTTGCAGAATTAACAGGCACACATAGGGTTGGTTTTCACAAATATTCATTTAAAGGAAATGAACCTGGTAATATAATTTTGGATCTAGTTCATCGAGACCAAGTAATCTCTTCAAATATTCGTGTTGTAAGTGAAAATGAAATTGAGGGGTCAAGACTTTCAAATGCATGGGCTAAAGAACAGCATATCTATTTTGTTGCGCATTTTTCAGAAAATTTTGAGTCTTATGGGCTAAGTAAGGGCTCCATAATTTTATCTGGCCACAATGAAGTTGAAGGTAAAGCGCTAAAGGCATATTTTCAATTTGGCGATGAAAAAGAAATCTTATTGAAAGTTGGCATTTCTGCTGTTAGCATAGAGGGTGCAAGAAAAAACCTTATTGCAGAGATCCCAAATTGGGATTTTGAAATGATTAAAGAAAGTGCCCGAAATGTGTGGGACAACAAGCTTAAGGCTATAGAGGTTGCTGGTGATGATGAGGATAAAAAAAAGATTTTTTATACGGCACTATACCATTCACTATTAGCACCCAACCTATTCATGGATGTCGACAGCAATTATAGAGGCACTGATTTAAGGGTTCATAAAGCATTATCTCACACTAATTATTCCGTATTCTCATTGTGGGACACCTTTAGGGCTACACACCCTTTATTCACAATTATAGAAAGAGAAAAGACACTTGATTTTATAAAAACGTTTCTTGCCCAATATGAACATGGCGGACAGCTTCCTGTCTGGGAGCTGGCCGGAAATTATACAGGATGCATGATCGGTTATCACGCTATCCCTGTTATTGCTGATGCTTTTGTAAAGGGAATAACCGGATTTGATCAAGATTTAGCCTTAAAAGCCATGAAGCATAGTGCCGAGCAGGACCACCTTGGCTTAGGCTCCTACAAAAAACATGGATATATTAGAGCCGAAGATGAACCAGAATCAGTATCCAAGACATTAGAATATGCATATGATGATTGGTGCATTGGGAAATTTGCCAAAGAGATTGGTGACAGCTTAACTCATCAAGCTTATATGGAAAGAGCCCAATATTATAAAAATATTTATGACTCCGAAACAGGTTTTATGAGGGCTAAGGTTAACGGAACATGGTTTGCTCCATTCGATCCTTCCGAAGTAAATTTCAATTATACGGAAGCCAATTCCTGGCAATATAGCCTGTTTGCTCCTCATGATATAGGTGGACTGGTAAGGATTATGGGTGGTCCTGAAAAAATGGAAGCTTATCTGGATAATTTGTTTTCAGCCTCCAAAGAAACGACGGGAAGAAAACAAGCAGACATAACAGGTCTTATTGGACAATATGCACATGGGAACGAACCAAGTCATCATATGGCTTATCTATATAATTATATTGGCAAACCTCACAAAACACAGGCACGGATTCATGAAATTATGGAAACCATGTATACCGCTAAACCTGATGGCCTCTCTGGAAACGAAGATTGTGGCCAGATGTCGTCCTGGTATGTTTTAAGTGCAATGGGATTCTATTCAGTTACTCCTGGGCAGGACTATTATGCTTTTGGTACGCCCATGTTTAAGACAGCAAGCATAAATTTGGAAAATGGCAATACATTCAAAATAACGGCGAACAATCTTTCTTTAAAAAATCACTTCATTTCATCCATCAAATTAAACGGAAATGAATACAACAAAACTTATTTAAAGCATCAGGATATTTTAAATGGCGGAACGCTGGTATTTAATATGACCAATAGCCAAAACGATCTTAATATCGTCTTTGAACCTCCTATTTCAACTATAGAAACAAAGGACATCTTGCCAACTCCCTTTTTTAAAGCAACATCCAGAACATTTACTGAAAATTTAGAAATTACAATTGGAACGGCTGACAAGGAATGTAAAATTTACTATACCCTCGATGGAACCGATCCCTCTGTAAATTCTTCAGTTTATAAGGATGTTTTAAAATTGAGTCATTCGGCAACTATAAGGGCTATTGCCTACAAAGATGGGGTTGGCAGTTTCATTAATTCAGGTACATTTAACAAGCTTGATAAAGAAAGAAAAATCATTATTAAGAGCAAACATGCGAACCAATATTCAGCAGGAGGAGACAATGCCTTAATAGACAAGATAAAAGGTGGAGCAAACTATCGTACAGGCAGTTGGCAAGGATATCAAGAAAACCTTGAGGTGATAATTGATCTTGGGGCATTGAAACCAATCAATAAAGTTTCTGCTGGATTTATTCAAGATATTAGTTCATGGATATGGTATCCAAAGCATATTGAATATTTCGTTTCAAATAATAATAGAGATTTCAAGTTATTGGCAAAAGTAGAAAACAAAATTTCTGATGTGGATTACAAGACTTCAACTCAAGAGTTAATCGCTGAATTTCCCAGTTTACAAGTCCGGTATTTAATGATAAGGGCTGAAAATTATGGTATTATTCCAGATTGGCATTTAGGTAATGGCGGAACTAGCTGGATTTTTATTGATGAAATTTCAATTAATTAAATACAACTAAATTAAATGCTTACTATCCTAATTATCGCCCTGACCACAATAATCTCAATTGCAGCGTTTCAGTTTCCAGCTTTGATGAACCAGCTAATTTTTGACCCTTTTACGATTAATACAAAAAAAGAGTATTTCCGGTTTATCTCTTCTGGACTTTTACACGGAAGCTGGGTTCATCTTATTATCAATATGCTAGTCCTTTATTCTTTTGGCCAGGCTGTAGAATACTACTTTTCCGAATTATTTGGATCAAAAGCTCATTTTTATTACCTGCTTCTCTATGTGGGAGCATTAATTACTTCAGATATTCCAACATTTAACAAGCATAAAAATAACGTGCTCTACAGAGGGGTGGGTGCTTCTGGTGCTGTTTCTGCCGTTGTATTTTCCAGTATTCTCTTTAATCCACTAGCTAAAATTTATATTTGGGGAATCATTGGAATTCCAGGAATTGTTTTAGGGGTTATCTACCTCATATATTCGGCAAAAATGTCAAAACAATCTATGGATAATATCAATCATGGTGCTCACTTTTATGGAGCCGTTTTTGGATTTGTATTCACTCTAATATTGGAACCTAAGTTGGCTATTCACTTTATAAATGAATTGCTAAGCTGGTTGTAGGAGGCTAGTCATTACCTTTATAAATACTCACAATAGGCTTGCCCTCTTTCGTCATGCTGCCTCTATACATTCCTTCGGTATTGAAGGTGAGCGAGAAATTCCCATGAGAATCTACTGCTATAATCCCACCAGATCCACCTATTTCCTTTAATTTTTTGTGAATTACGATATCAGCGGCCTCTTGTAAGGTAAGGTTCTTATATTCCATAAGCGCAGAAATATCGTATGCAACTACCTTTCTGATAAAGTACTCTCCATGTCCTGTACATGAAACCCCACATGTCTTGTTATTTGCATAGGTGCCGGCACCAATAATGGGAGAATCTCCCGCTCTTCCATACATTTTGTTGGTCATCCCTCCTGTAGATGTACCTGCTGCTATATCCCCATTTTTATCAATAGCAACGGCCCCAACTGTCCCAAATTTTCTATCTCCATCATCGCTAAACTCTGCATCAAACTCCTTTCGGTTATTCTCTGCCCTATCATCAGAGTGGTCAAGTTCTAGATCATTAGACCCTTTAATGTTTTGCCATTGCAGCCACCTTTTTTCATCATAAAAATAAGCGGAATCAACAATTTCTAAATTTTGCTCTTTGGCAAATTTGACTGCCCCTTCTCCAACCATCATTACATGTGGTGATTTTTCCATAACCATGCGTGCTGCACTTATTGGGTTTTTTATGGTGTTGACCATTGCAACTGATCCGGCATTAAGCGTTTTGCCTTCCATAATAGAAGCGTCCATCTCATTTTTTCCCTCATTAGTAAAAACAGCCCCTTTACCTGCATTGAATAAAGGAGAATCCTCCATTATCTTTATTGCTGTCTCTACAGCATCAATGCTATTCCCTCCATTGGCAAGAATGCTATATCCTGCTGTTAATGCCTCTTTCAACTTATTTTTATATTCCAACTCCTTCTCTGGCGTCATGTTTTTTTTAAGGATCGTGCCAGCACCTCCGTGAATTACTATTGTAAACCTATCCATATCCTTTTGTTGGTTTTGGGCTGTTGCCAATAAATTACTTATCAAAACAATTACAAAGATGATGAAAATTCGTTTTCCGCTCATTATATATTTATTGAAAATATTAATCAAAACATAATCTGTAAAACTACCCTAATTCCTTTTTTTCAATTAATATTGTTTTTTCTATTCTATTATTAAATGGGCATGTTCCTTCGTTATTTCACCTATCTGCTAAAAACAATTAAAAAGCAGCATATCCAATCTCAATTTGTATCTAATATTTACACAAAGATAATTAAAGAGAGAAATCACTATTATATCTTTGACAATATAGAATCCCTAAGGAGCAAAATGCTACTATCAAAAAAAAAAATCATTGTATCTGATTTTGGAACAGGAAAGTCAGCCAGCCGATCCATTAGTTCAATTGCAAAAACATCTCTCAAATCTGCAAAATATGGTCAGTTGTTATTTAGGCTTGTTAACCATTTACAGCCTAAAAACTTGCTTGAGCTGGGAACTTCATTAGGCATTACTGCTTCCTATTTAGCCTTAGCAAATTCATCTTCGAAATTAATAACCATCGAAGGCTGCCCAGAAACTGCTAAAATTGCAAAAAGCAATTTTAATCTACTTTCTGCTACTAATATAAGCTTGGTTATTGGCCCTTTTGACAATATGCTACATGAAGAATTAAATAATA
>DTSC01000147.1 GCA_012965625.1 Flavobacteriales bacterium
CCTGTTGGACCTGCTAGACCACCTGATGGACCAGTTGGACCTATCGCTCCTGTTAAACCAGTAGGACCTGTGGTTCCCATTGCTCCTTGAGGACCAGTACCACCATCAGCACCTGTTAAGCCGGTGGCTCCTTGAGGACCAGTACCACCATCAGCTCCTGTTAAGCCGGTGGCTCCTTGAGGACCAGTACCACCATCAGCACCTGTTAAGCCGGTGGCTCCTTGAGGACCAGTACCACCATCAGCACCTGTTAAGCCGGTGGCTCCTTGAGGGCCAGTAGGTCCAGGTGTTCCGCTGTTTTTTGCATACAAAGCATATGGTACGCTAAACAATTGCTGGGTGCCCATATCCATATAGCTCGTGCCACCAGTAGCATCCATCTCTACCTGTACATAATGAGAATTGCCGCCCCAGCCTATCGCACTGAAAGTACCGCTAACAACCACTCCTCCACCGATCTGCACCGTGAAAAGACCAAACTGGTTGGTGCTTACATTGTGGGTCTCCTGGTAGATAACGATTCCTGTCGCATTGGCTTCCCTGATGCTGATCTGCAGGCTGATGGCCTGGCTCACCAGCTCACTGCCCGTGCCATCCCTGGCGATGCCCTGGTAATTGAACAGCTCCGGTGGGGCTTGTCCGTAAGCCGTTAAGGTAAGGGCCAGAAAAAGGGCCGTGCATGTCATCAGGGTTCTTAGCGTAGTTTTCATAAGAATAGATAATGTATACCTACCGCAGTTTCTGCAGCCGGTATGATTCATTGATGGTATAATCTTTTGTTGTTATGCGTAATAAGTAAGAGCCGGCTGAGAGCCAACGTATGGGAAAGGTGACCATGGTCTGGTATGGTGCAGACTCTTGGTGGCGGATCAACCTTCCGGAAATATCATACAAGTCTAAGATAAGCGTACTGCTGTTGTTCTCAAGCGAAACGCTCAGCAGTTCCCTTACAGGGTTGGGATATACCTGCACGATAAGAGGAGTACTTGCATCTGATTGAATACTGGTGCTTTGGCTTTGCCAGGACTGGTGGAAGCCCTGGGTAAGGATCCATGTATTGTTGGATGCCGTTTCGGTGATGGGCTCGCCGATGGTCCAGCTAAGCTGTACACCATTGGCGGACATACCGTGCATTCCGGCGCTGCCTATTACGTCGTTTATGATGCTTTGGGCATTAGTTGAAAGACCTGGACACAATAAACAGAATACAGATAAGACTATCCTTGACAAAACTATAAACTTTGTGATTACATCATAAACCGCATGAATATACTTACGTACGTTTAAAGGCTATTATAGTTTCAAAATTAGACGAGTTTAATTTTGATACGCTCAGTACAGCTTATTATACGATAAAAAATCTAAAATCCTATATAGACCACTAAAAACCAGTAGTTAAAATTTTTACGGATTACGGAATTTTATAGATATTTTTTAATTTTGGTTACAGGCTGGGCAATTTATTGCCGGCGATTTGTTGTTGATATTTATTTGGTTATGTCAGTGTTTGGGAGGGAGTGTGATGTGATTGTTTTGGTGGGGTAGTGGAAGATTATGTTTTCTTATATTTGACTATGCACAATTAGGGGGATTAGGGATTCAGAGTATAGTAATAAACCTTGCGTGGAATTGGCTCTCTGAAAATAACCGCCTTTTGATCTGCACCATCATTCATTTCCTGCCATTGTTCCTTTGAAGGGATTACAAAATAAGCGATTGGGTTTGTTTTCAGTCTTTTGATCTTCTGCCCCTCGCGCAGTAGCTTCCAAATATAAAAAGCCCTTGCTTGTGGATAGGTAATGCCAGCAATGACGTTAGTGTTATGCTTTCCATCCCAGAACCGCATCGTTTCCCCTGCAACATTGTATTCCTTCAGCCATTGGATGGTATCTGGGTAAATAGCAAGTAAATCCTTGATAATAAAGACAGATCTGTCTTTATGCCGTTGCTCTTTATTGGTAGGGTGTGCTGCTGATCTCATATCTAACCAGCAATATTCAAAGTTCAGGTATTTGCTTATAACCTTAAGGGATTGCTGGAAATTATATTGTTGGAAACATCTCCTTGTTTCTTCATCACTCCAGTCAATTTTCTTTTTCCAGTTCAGCTTGGGCGGATCTATTTCATCACCGAATTTGTCTTGCATAATTAAGTAATCTTCACTAAGATTATCGCCTAAAATTCTTCTTGCCAAAGAATCCCGGACCCAGCTGCAAAACGCCTTATATTCCGCATTGGAAATCTTCCAAAAACCTGTGTCCACGCTACCCTTTACGTGATCTTTTATTGTTGCAGCATTATTTTCTCCATCCAGCATCTTAATGGTTTTGTTCCCCTCCCTTTTTCTTTTCCAGCAGATAAAGGCCTGGGCTTGCTCTTGACTAATGCCCTGAACGGGGTAATTGTCGAAATACCTGTGCCAGAAGTAGTATTTAACCAGGTTCTCTTGAACATAGTTAATGTGATTGCTTTGACTGGTATCGGTAATCCAGCAAAGTGTATCGGGATAAACTGCGATGTACTCCTTTTCTCTTTGACCGGTACTTTCACAAGGGTTTGATTGCACCCAGTATAGCTTATGCGCATCAATTCTCTTTCTCTGGTAAAACCGCTCATGTTCTGAGATAAACATTTGATCCAAAGCCTGCCTTTGGGCATCGACATTCCATTTTATAGGCACCTTCCAGTTAAGCTTTTCCAGTTCCGTATTTGGAATTTGCTGACCGGCTTTAACAAAGCGGATGCTGACCTCTTCAGCCAGGATTCTACGTGCTATTGAATCTCTAACCCAGGTAATAAATTCTCTGTATTCCGCATTGGTAATAACTTTGGCTTGAGTGGAACTATAGCCTGATAAATACTCTACTGAACCTTGTCCAAGACAACTTGTCTTTATAAGGATTAACAGGAAGTATGGTATGGCAAGTGCTCTCTGCATAGATGATACCCAAATATATAAAAAACTCTGCAAACCATTTCCCAGGAATTGCATACATTTGAATATGCTACGCCTCACCCTCATAAGCTCCCTCTGCCTTTGGCTAACCATGGCTGTGGCTGTGGCTGTAAACCTTGACTCCCTCTGGGGAGTATGGAATGATACCAGCCAAACGGATACAAAAAGACTTTCTGCCATACACGATATAGCATGGGAAGGTTATATGTTTTCCAGGCCTGACAGCGCGTTTTATTATGCAAACATGCAATATAGATTGGCTGAGAATTTGGGCAACAAAGAATCGATGGCATCGGCACTGAGCCTGCAAGGTATTTCTTTCGCTATTAGAGGAAATTATGAGCAAGCCTTATTTTATATTGAAAAAGGACTTAAGATCAATGAAGAGATTGCTGATAGTATGGGAATTGCCAAGTTCTTAGGAAACATTGGCCTTATTTACTTTAACCAAGGTTCATTGGAATTGACTTTATCCTTTTATCAGAAAGCGTTAAATATTTTTGAAGAGCTAGAGTATAAAAGAGGCATGGCAGCTTCTTATATAAACATGGGAGATGTTTACAAAGCACAAGGAGATTTATTACAGGCATTATCTTTTATAGAAAAGGGCCTGAAGCTCTTTGAAGAGCTGAGAGACAAAAGGGGTATTTCTGGTGCTTATAGCAATATTGGAGCTATTAACAAAGAAAAGGGCAATACTGCATTGGCAATGGAGTATTACGAAAAAAGTAAAAATATGCAAGAAGAAATTGGGAATAAACAGGGAATGGCGGATTCTTATATAAGCCTTGGAAGCATCTATCTTGAACAAAGAAATTTTACTCAGGCCATAATTATGGCTGAAAAAGCAATAGCCATAGCTCAAAATATTGGCTTGATAACAACAACAAAATCCGCCTCTGAATTACTTTATGAAGCCTACAAAAATACGGGTAAGCCAGTTAAGGCACTCACTATGCACGAGCTATACATAAAGATGGCTGATAGTCTTACCAGAATGGAAACCAAAGAAGCGGCCATTAAGCTGGAGTACCAGCACCAATTTGAAAAAGAGCAGGCTCTGGCAGACGCTAAACACCAGAAGGAGATGGTCCTTTCAGCAGAAAGAGAAAAGCGACAGCAGCTCATATCCTATGCTATTGCAATCGGTCTGGTCCTGGTGCTCTTTTTTGCCTTTTTTATTTATAATCGCTTCCAGCTGACAAAAAAACAAAAGAAAGTCATTGAACAAAAAAACCAGCAAATAACAGAAAGTATTCAATATGCAAAGCGTATTCAAGATGCCTCCTTAACCTCCTTAAAGACTATAGATAAATATCTTGACGATTACTTTATTTACTTTAAACCCAAAGATATTGTAAGCGGTGACTTTTACTGGGTGCATAAGTTAGAAGATGAAAAAATAATGATTGCCCTGGCTGATTGTACAGGTCATGGAGTCCCTGGGGGATTTATGAGCATGATGAGTACCTCCTTGCTTAACGAGATTATCATCGATAAAGGCATTACTCAGGTCAATAAAGTCTTGGAAACCATGAGGAATCAGCTTATACAAGCTTTGCATCAACGCGAGGACAATGTAGAAACCAGGGATGGTTTGGACATAGCTTTAATATCAGTGGATATGAAGCAAAGGAAAGTTGATTTTGCAGCTGCAGGGCATAAAATATACATAACGGGTAAGCAAGGGTGTGAAGAAATTAAAGGTGATTATTTTTCTGTAGGTTATTCCTTTGGTAAAGAAAAGCCTTTCTCGATAAAACAATTACAGCTTGAAGAAGGGGATACGATCCATCTTACTTCTGATGGTTATGTTGATCAATTTGGTGGTGATAACAGGAAGAAATTCGGCCGACCTACTTTTATACAGCTTATGGCCTTCATCAAAACGATGCCTATGAAGGAGCAAAAAACCATTTTAGAAACCACCATGGCCAAATGGAAAGGAGACACCGAGCAGCTGGATGATATTTTGGTGATGGGGGTGAGGTTTTAATCCTCACAAATAGGGATTAGTACATTCTGAAATCAGCAGGGAATCTGAAGTGTCTCCAGGTTTGATGATTATTTAATAGAAAATTGTTTCTCCCAATCTGGCAGCTTTTCCCGCAATACCTTTTGATTATGGTAGAATAATTCACGATCAAATTGATAAGTATTAAGGTGTATTAGAAGCATTGGCATCATCATCTTGATTGTATCCTCGTTCGATTCAAAAAATCTGTCCAAATATGATTTGGACACCATCCTTCGCAGCTCAGTCAGAAATGCTTTTGTAAACTCCTTGTCTTTGAAAAAGCTCGTACAATTTAGCCCTAATCCAGGATAATTGCAAAAAACGTGGCGAACGGTATCGTGGGGGTTGGCATCGTTTCCAATGGGTTCCAGCACTTTGGTCTCTGCATTGTAATAAAACCGCCGGTTGTTCCAGCAGTTAGCATGACCAGCATTCAATATATTCGACACCGCCCAAAAGCGAGCCATTTTCTGTACATCAAATGCCTCTGTCGTTAGGATCTTCCCTTCCCTCCATTCTTCTAAAAGTTTTTTTCCCGCTTCAAATTCAGCCTTTCTTTTAGGATCGCCAAATACTTTTTTTTTGTTGTGGGCCTCTACCATTGCATTATTATATATGGCTTGCGATCTTTCGGGCCCCACACTGGCAAGCATCACAGGAGTCCATTCATCTTCATTGAAGCGAAGGACAACGGTTGTATCTACCTTATTTGTAGCAAATATATCGTCGGCGAAATGCTGCTCCATGGCATAGCATTCCATGTCGACGCCATTCAAATAAACACGAACGAATCGGTAATCTAATGCCATAATACCCTCTTCCTTAAGCATTTTATGAAATACCCATTCATTTAAATATTCTCTTGTATATGGGGCTTGTAACGAGAATGAAGTCAATCCAAGAACAGATTTACCTTTGGGCATTTTGATGCGCATTGACCAAGAACCCCCTCCCCAATGATCTTCCATGTCACCTTTTAGTTTTAACTTAACTGGATACAACATTCCCTGATAGGTAAACGATGCTTTTTTGTATTGCTTGCCACTTTCTTGAAGCAATGATTTTTCCTTTGCTTCCTTTCGGCTGGCATCGAAATATTTCATTTCCTCCTCCTCAATGTCAATGTGGAATTCTACTTTAAATGGGTTCTCATTTAAGTCTGGCTGATTGGCCGGATTCTGGCACTGCGAAAACACCAAGACAGCCAATAACAGCGTAGATGATTTGATATCGTGCATTCAATCAGGTGTTTCAACGTTAAGGCTAAAATAATTTATGCAATGCTTCAGGTATTGCTGGCATCTCTTAATTTTATTTCTTGAGCATATTTCCATTTTCTAAATAATGATCAATTGCTTTGACAGTAAAGTTGCTCACTGAGCAACAGAATTAATATGGTTATTAGTGCATTACGAAACAACTATCTCAAGTTTTGTTTTTTTCATTAGGCCCATAGCTGATAAATTAAATCTCTAATGTTTACCAACGGCCTGTGTATGCGATGTGTGGGCGTTTAGACCATATAGCCGCATACAAGGCATAGTTTGTCTAAATTAAGAAACAAATAAGACTCTTTCAGATCATTTTTTATTTCCTGGGTTTCATAAAAGGAATAAACATTGGTACTTTCTTCTGGTATTCTTCATACTTTTCACCAAGCGTCTTTTTGAGGTCTTTTTCTTCTAAATACTTCACTGCAATGACTATATATATAGTTGTTACTACAGTAAAAATCAAGTGCCCAACAGTCATTAATGGTGTAGCCCAAAACGCTATTATAAAACCTAGCATAATTGGGTGCCTCACTATTTTATAAAAGAAATTTACTTGAAAGGTAGTGGATTGTGATTGTTTGTTTTTCAAATTATCAAAAATTTGCTTTAAACCAAAGAGCTCGAAATGATTAATCATAAACGTAGATAGTAATACAATAAACCACCCTAAGAAAAATATCCCAGTTAAAATCATGGCAACTATTTCATTTTCGGCTTTCCAGACAACTGTGGTTATTGGTTGCCATTGCCAATAAATTAAAAGTAGTGCTAAACTTGACAAAAGAACATAGGTGCTCCGTTCTATTGCAGGACTAATAATACCCGTAATCCATTTTTTAAATGCAGGTCTTGCCATTACACTATGCTGTATTGCAAATACGCCTAACAAAATTGCGTTGACCAAAAAGGCTTGTAAAAAAGCAGTTTCTATTCCAGAGTCGATTGATTTTGGAACTATAAGGTTGCCTACAAATCCTATTGAATAAAGAAAAGCAATAAGGAAAATAAGGTATGCTAATACCCCATAAATAAAAGTGATGAATTTACCCATGATTCTAAGTTTTGAATTAATTGTAAATATTGTTCAATTTTAATAGTTATGCCCAACGGTTTGGCTAAAGACATGTTTTGGATTCATTTAAGAATCCATAGACGTGTCAGCCAAAATTGGCTTTAGGTTGTGTTAGGCACTGGCCATTTTTATTATTTTTTCAAATCCTAATTTAGTTTTCTTTAAATCTATAAAATAAAATATCCATCCCGTAAAATAACACATTGTTGTTCAAATAATAACTGGGATTATGAAAATTAGACTTCCAGATTGAAATATGACAATTCCACAAAAGAGGTATCCAATAAGAAGGCCTATGACTGCTATATTATTTAGTTCGATATTCATTTGAAGTTTACCGTCATTATCCAAGTAGATTCCTTTGATTATGGAGCTAAACTTATCCCGGTGATTGAATTTCTTCTCAAAAGTAAATTCTTTCGTACTTAACCTCTCCGCGCTTAATAACCGTAAGTCAAACTAGTTATTTTGTGGTTTTCTGCTATCGTATATAGCTGGTGTTTCTATTTAAGTAGCGTAATGTTACCAGATTCACTGATGATGGTACCATCAATAAAGGAAACAGTAATTTTATAAACAAATACACCAGCGTTTAGTGCTTTTCCTCTAAAAGTGCCATCCCATCCTTCGCCATATCTGCAACAAAGTCCATCTTGCCGTAATGTGGTAGTAATGTCATCTGTTTCAAAAACCAATTCTCCCCAACGATCAAAAATCGCAAATTCATACAACTCAATATTTCTTCCATACACATACAATCTATTATGTTCCAAATGACTACTGCTAGTCAAAAAGACGTTAGGGACATAAACATTATATTCCCGTATTACTGTAACTGTGACTATTCCTATACTTTCACAACCCTGGGAATTAGTTCCGGTTACAAAGTAGGACGTGGTTTGTATGGGAGATACGTTTATTATATTACCTATATCACCCGTGCTCCATGAATAGAAACTAGCACCTGAAGCCAAGAGATTTATGCTTTCTCCTATCATTATACTAGTATCTTTTGTGACTTGAATGGAATTAGGAGAACTAATAGCAAGAACTGTAGAGAGAACACTATCACAACCAGAACTTGTAACTAATGTGTCATAATATATGCCCGTGGTGGATTGATAATTCCCTCCCAGCAAAATACTGTCCCCTTTACAGATAGTAGAATAAACTAATATAGAATCAGGAGGACTGACAAGAAGATTGGTAATCAATATACTATCACAACCCACATACAAGGAGGGTATGGTGTCCAGATAATATCCAACAGCTGTTTGGTTGGCTCCTTGGCAAAAATAACTTTGTCCACTGCAAATACTTAAATCAACAGCAGCAGTGAAACACGGTTCGCTTTGATCTAGACATTATCTAACCAAGGTCAAGTTGCCTTTTTGTTCGATAGAATCACCATTATTAAAAGTTGCTTTTACATAGTAAACAAAAACAGCTTCGTTCATAGGAAGGTCATTGAAGGTGCCGTCCCATCCTCTGGAGATATCTGTGGTTTCAAATATTGCCTCTCCCCAGCGATCATATATGATGAACAGTATTCCAGTAATATCATCACCTAATACAAATAGCTTATCGTTTTCACCATCGTTATTGGGTGAAAATATATTGGGTATAAACATGTATGGATCTGCGCAATCCAGAGTAGAAGCCTGGACAATGGTGCTGCCAGAAGCGATACACAGATTAGCATCAGTTACTATCACCGTATAAACTCCTGGTGGTAGAAGCAGAAGATCCTCCGTGTTACTAGAACCTAAATCGTCCCAGGAATAAGCGAAGGGTGACGTTCCACCAGTAACTGTTAAATTCACAGCTCCATCATCTTCATCTTCGCAAGTTTCATCCGTTGTTACAAATGAAAGAATAGGTAGGTCATAGACCTCTACGGTTGTGTACACCGTGTCGGTTGCATTGTAAACTGCATAAGTGGTTGTCACTGTTGGACTAACCATATAAAAACTATCCGTACTTAGTACTTGGGTGAATGTCAGTGAATCCACCCAAATGTAGCCAGTGCTTGAGTTAGCTGCTGTTAGTAAAGTTGAATCACCAATGCAAATCGTATTTCCATTGCTTACTATTAATGAGATCAGAACAGGAGTGACACAAATGTCATCTATAAAAAGGTAAGAACTAGCCCATAGAGCAACAACATCGATTGTATCTGCAGTTGTAGCAGCATCATCGAAAAAGTTCCCAAATGTTATGTAATCAACGGCGGTGGTTGGTGTGTACTGGAAAGACATTTGAACCCAAGTAGAATCATAAAATGGGTCAGGGTTATTGTATGTAGGTGTAATGCCCATGGGTTGACTTCCGGTTTGAGTAACAGCACCAACTGAAAGATGAACTCCAATGTTGTTACTGCTCATGCCTAAGTAATCGCCATTATTGACACCGTTTGTTACATAAAAAGATATGTCATAAGTGACTCCAGGAGTTAGAGGTGTAGTTAAAGGAGCATTTATGTATTCTCTCCAATTTGGTTTGTAAGCGACATACACTAAGAATCCCATAATTGCACTATCTGTTCTCGGATATACAGTTCCAAATGCGGCGTTCGGTAAACCTACATTGGCCAGTCCACTGAGGTGAAAATAGTCAGGGCTTCCTATAGATCCCCCAGCGTTGCTCCAGAAGTCAACATAACCATATTGAGCTAGTGTAGTTGGAATATTGGAGTATGATTCGAAACTTGGATTTGGAACTAAGTTACCTGGACAAGTACTAACCAATATGGTACCTCCATCACTGGTGTAAATTGCAGCTCCACCGGTCTCATTATCAGTATCGCCGTAAACCGCTTCGTAGTTTTGAGCGTTAATCATTGCCACAGGCATAGCACTTACTCTTGTAACAGACGTTTGAGTTGCGGTAAGCCTATTATAAACACCACTGCCAGCATTTTGATCGCTAGAAAAACTATTAGCATAATCAACAATAAGAATGTTTTGTTGTGAGAAGCCTAAAGTGGCAAAAGCGAAAAAAAGCCAAAAAAGGAAATGTTTCATGGAGGCTGGCGGTTAGGCGGTTTAAAAGGTATGTACTGTTTTCGTAAAGATACACAAACGTTCTGAAGGTCCTGTATAAGTACTGGTATACAGAGAGTTGATCCGGCCTGGCGACAAAGCCATTGTTACACGCAAGTAGCGCCGCCGTCCAGATTCTGTCTAGTCACTCGGTCCGGTTGAGCACGTAGTATTGGCCAGCAGTGCTGTCATATCCAATTAAAACCTGTAAAACACTCCCAGAGAAGCGTTAAACAGGTCACTAACATATCCTTTATCGTTAATATTGTTTTCTCTGGTTTGAGTATCATACAACTGTCCGCTAGTATTGTAATATTCATATTTGAACGCAGAAGTACCTTTAGCTTGGAGATAGTAAATTCCGCTAGAGTTTTCAAATGCAACCGCAAAGCCATTCAAAAAGTTGTATTCTATACTAATAAATGTTGCCAGTCCTAGACTATATGCCCCTTTGGGATAGTCAACAAAGACCTTTAGCTCATCATTACCGCCAGCAGCGTAGAAGTCTTTTTGGCTCTCCTGTTGTTTTCCTTGCCCCGCTAGATACAAAGGGATTTCAATCCCGAATTTAAAGGATAAAAACTTATGAGTTAAAAATTTGCCAGTACCAGGGGCAATTTCTAATCCATTGGTCGAGTAGTTTCCATTCGTGACAGAGTAATTTCCGTTAGCATCATCCATACGGAAGTTGTAATCGTTATTGTAGTAGAAATAGTTAAATCTAACTCTGTAGAAAATTCCGTTCGGTCTATTATCCGTTATTGATACACCTGTATAATAATACTTGGTTTTCTGATTCCGTTGATATGTAAAAGGTTGAAATCCCGAATCCGTGTAGAGTCTATCACTATTGAAATCCAGAATAGTGTTAACCCGTACTCCCAGTTCCACACCTCGCTCTTTTAGCGAATCTGAAACTTGCGCTACTAAGAATTCACAGTGTATAAATAGGCATAAAAATAAGATGAGAGTAATATGTCTGGGCATGGTCTACTAAACGCATTGGTTGAAATGATATTATACCGCCCGAGATTGAGGGCGCATACACTAGTAACAAGTGAACCTGCATTTTGGTGAGCACGTCCTTTTGTCCATTAGTCCGGCGCTATTGCTTGTAACGGTTCCGGCTATAATTTCGTTGTTAGCCAGGTTTACGGCGCGGATCAGAAATGCAACGCATTTTAGCGTAAGTAAACTTGTAACCGATCTTCGCCTTTTTAACCAGGTGTTTGTTGTATTCCTATTTGTCTATAGCATTACTAAACTACAACAATGAATTATAGCCATTGTTCTCATCAGTTTTTATTTTCTCCTTCTTCATTTTCTGACAATTCAACTATTTCACTTTCTTTAAAAACCTTTGACCATTCTTCTACAAAATCATCTTTTAAATTCTTTTCCTTGACCGCTATAAAATTGACAAACAATGAAGTCTTTCCTTGCCTGATATACCACAATTGAGATTCCGCTTGTTTTGTAGTTTTATATTTGGGGCTTTCAATTTTAAACAGTATCCATGGATATTCCACTCCTTCTTTTTTTTCAATAATGGTTAATTCCGCTTTGGGAGCACTTTCTTTAGTTTGTTCAAACATCAAGTCTTTGGCTTTATCCATTGGAACATTAATTGCTCTTTTAATTGACATCATTTGTCCAAGTAATGTCCAATTTTCTGCATTATCTTTTCCTGGAATTAGTTCAATTAGATGTGTTTCGCTATTTTCTTGGTTGGACAATATTTTCCATTCGTACTTTTCAAGCCAAACTATTTTCAGGCTTTCTTGGCTGAAAATCAAATTTGGGGTAATCAGAAAAAGCGCTATTGCAATTAGTCTTTTCATTGTTTTTTCTTTTTAATTGATGAGAACGTTTGGCGGTAATAAACGTGGCGTAAACTCATTAGCTTCTCAACCACCACTTTACCGCTTTTCATAAAGATAACCACTTAACTCCAATTCATGACATATAGCCATGTTTTTTAACGCTGTGTTGTATGCCGTTATGCTATTCCGCCCATGAATAGTAATTATGCTCTGAATCCAATTCAAACCCAATGCCTTTATACAAAGCATTGCCTACTCCATTTGCTTTCTCAGTTTCCAAAATTAAACCCGCAGATTTAGTTGCTTTGGCAAGCTCCTTTGCCTCGCTCATTAACAACTTAGAAATACCTTTGCCTCTTTGATTTTCTGTCACAAACAAATCATTTAGCAACCAAAGCCGATTCATTCGCGTGGATGAAAAGATTGGATACAACTGTACAAAGCCAATTAATAACCTTGATTCCTCGGCAACATAGATCACAGACTCTTTGTTCAATAAACGTGCTCGCAAAAATTCTCTTGAGTTTGTTTTGTCACTTTGCTGTTTATAAAAGACTCGATAAGCATCAAATAAATCATTCAATTGATCAAGGTCTTTTTCCTTTGCTTCTCTA
Source organism: Flavobacteriales bacterium (assembly GCA_012965625.1). GTDB lineage: Bacteria > Bacteroidota > Bacteroidia > NORP154 > NORP154 > UWMA-0041. The sequence goes on from DTSC01000147.1 coordinate 12,798, forward strand.
ATTTCCATAATCTAGGCTACAAATGGCATACAACGGTTAGTATATGGCAAGT